>JACMJL010000254.1 GCA_014380625.1 Clostridiaceae bacterium | reverse complement strand
ACATTTATTATATTTATGTACTGGAGGTGTTGCGATACCTATTGTTCGAGTGCAAGATATAAAATGTCGGCATAATAAAAATATCGGCATAAGTGGAGTTATCCCTATATCGGAATAACGCCACCGGGTACCCTAAAAAGGACAGGTCTTTTCCCGTAGAAATTCTTGGTTTTCAGACCTTTGGAAGTATGGAAAAGGGATGAAAGCTTAGAATTTCTAGGTTGAAGCCAGTCCTTTTTCGGGTGGTGGTATAAGTGCCAGCTACTCTTTAAGAAAATGCTATATTGGGTATATCAGAACAATTTTACTTTAATGTTTATTTAATTCAATGTTATAAATCTTATGTATTCTAATAATTAATTCTATGAAAAAAACCATTTCTTAAATTACTATCATTACTAGGAATAAATCAACAAGAGTGAGGCTTATACTTTAGTGCCTAATTAATGATAAACTTTGGGATAGCTTTATATAATCCTAGACTTTGGACAAGCTATTTACCTTTCTATTTTTAACAAATAGAAGTTTTCTCGTAAGGTGAATAGCTTGTGCAAAGTTTCCTTCTGAGCAGAGCGAAGCTATTATAGGACCCTTTACTCATGGCTTCCTGGGTTTGGGGCGGCGCATCCCATTAGGATTAGTGCTGATGGACTAGCTTTATGCCTGAGGGATGAAGGGATAATGCTTGTACATCACTTCCTAAGTAAAATAAGGCAAAGTGTATATAATCAATTAATTCCTTTTATTATTATTTAGTTGGGAATTCAAGTTTCTTTTTAGCTTGTATAATATTTCATTTTTCATAGTAATTACTAAAGGGTAGGAAATCCCCTTAAACTGAGAATACTTTTTTAGTGAATGTTTTTGAAAATAAACATATTTCACGAGTTCATTTTCAATTGGACTGAGAGTTTTCAACGCTGCATTAAGCCTATTTGTATATAATTTATTTAACATAAGGCTATCAAAATCTTCAAGGTCAGAGCAAATAGTATTTTCTAGTTTACCATCAAGTATAAATGCTTCTGGACCTTCAGCGGTATTCCTTCTAATAGAAACACGGATTAATAGATTAATAGAGTTTTTAATGGCATTAGTTGAATAGGCTACAAATCTATGTTTGTCCAGATTATAAACACTTACACATTTAAATAATGTATGGTAGCATTCATTTTTAATATCTGCAAATTCATAGGAATTAACAAAGGATTTTTTTGAAAGATTCAAAATTAAAGGCGTAAATTTCATCATCAATTCCTCTTTAGCATTTTTGTCGTTAGCCTTAGCTAGTTCAACTAAACTCTCAATTTCATTGTAATCCATATGTTTTCACCACCCTTTTTAATTATATATGCTATTAAAGCATATATTCTTGAAAAAGGAGGAGATATTATGAAAAATATTTCAAAGTTAGGTATAGACATAGGTCATAACGTGAATTTTGATGGTGGAGCTGTTGGAATTAAGAGGGAAGATGTTCTCAATTATGCGGTAGGGACAAAATTAATT
>JACMJL010000004.1 GCA_014380625.1 Clostridiaceae bacterium | reverse complement strand
ACCTATGAAAATTATACTGAGAGAAGTAATGAAAAAACAAATAGATATGTAGTAGAAATAACAGCTAACTCTGATAAGTCTTATTCTTGTCAAATATTCACAAATGGTTCTGATAATAAATTGAGTGGATATTTTACTTGGTTTGATGACAAAAATATTTTATCAGTAATGGCGGAAAAGGATAAAACAGATTCGAATTATAAATATTCAAGCATATTCGGCAAAAAAAATATGAAGCCTGAGGATATGCATATTGGTTTTGATGTAAAGCTTAAAGCTAGCTATGTTGATGGCAAAGCTACCTATGAGAGCTTAGATAAAAATTAAATAGAATGAGTTCACCAGCTTAATTTTCACTATGGAGTGAGAGTTAAGCTGGTGATTTTATTATAACTGCTTAATTATTGTAGAACTAGAATTATGGAATTAATTTTAATGATTTACCTACTGAAGGATATAAAGTTTATTTGTAGAATAAAGGTATTATGGGAAATGAAATTATATTGTGTCAGTATGCCTATAATGGGTATATTTTTATACGTTTTGATACATCTTAAGGCTCTATTTGAGTCCCTTCCTCTTATAATTATTTGGAATAGAGAAGTAAAAATTTTTACTTAACAAGGGGGTAACAAAGTGTCAGAAAAATTTCTATGCATAATTGCTACATTTGATGAAGAAACATCAAAAGGAATGAAAGAAATATATCACAGCATAAACGAAGCCGGTATTATTGGTAAACAAACTACTGATATACCTCATCACATAACTTTGGCATACTTTGAAACTAGACTTGAGGATGAAAT
Source organism: Clostridiaceae bacterium (assembly GCA_014380625.1). Classification (GTDB taxonomy): domain Bacteria; phylum Bacillota; class Clostridia; order Clostridiales; family Clostridiaceae; genus JACMJL01. The sequence goes on along the minus strand of JACMJL010000004.1, from coordinate 35,278 downwards.
TAGAGAGTTACTTCAAGAAGTATGTGCTAGGACCAAAAGTTTTGATTTGTCTTTTAATCATATTGGACTATTTGGATTGAAGGTTTTGTTTTTGGCACCCAACGTAAATTATGAACTTCTTCAGTTACATAAAGACTTAGATAGGGATGGTATAAAGAGTAGCCAGGGATGGACAGCGCATACAACAATATTGATTGACGAAACTGAAATTATTCAGAAAGCACTACCATTAGTGGCACAGAGTTTCCAACAACTTAATGGAAGAGTTGAAAGTGTTAGCTTATATGAATTCTTCCCAACAAGGTTTATAGCAAAATTTAATTTACAGTAGCTAATTATACTTTCAAATAGGGGGAAAAAGAATGGAATGTAAGATTAATAATATATCTATAAATTATGAAATAATAGGTGAAGGAAAGCCAATTATTATGTTACATGGTTATTATGTAGACCACAGAGTAATGGTTAGATGTATGGAAAATGTAATTAGTAATAAAAAGGGTTATAAAAGGATATATATTGACTTGCCAGGTATGGGAAAATCAGAGAGTGCTGAATGGATTAATAACTCTGATACTATGCTTGATATCGTAATTGGGTTTATCCAAAGAATCATTCCTATTGAAAATTTTATACTTGCAAGTCAATCATATGGAGGATATTTGGCAAGAGGAGTAATCTATAAAATGTCAGATCGGGTTGATGGTGCCTTATTAATTTGTCCAGTTATAAAAGCAGATTATAACAAACGAAACCTTCCAGAACATGTTGTTTTAGTAAAAGATCATAAGTTACTTTCTAAACTTACACCAGAGGATGCAGAAGATTTTAATTCTGGTGCAGTGGTTCAAAGTGAAAAAATCTATGAAAGATACCAAAATGAAATAATATCTGGTGTTAAAATTGAAGATGGTAAGTTTTTGCAAAATCTTCAGAGAAATGGCTATGCTTTTTCTTTCGACATAGATAAGTTGAAAAATAAATTTGATAAACCTGTTCTTATATTATTAGGGAGACAAGATAATTGTGTTGGTTATGAGGATGCTTGGAATATATTAGCAAACTTTCCCAGAGCAACTTTTGCTGTATTGGATAGAGCAGGACATAGTTTGCAAATAGAACATGATGAACTATTTAATTCACTAATTAATGAATGGCTTGTGAGGATTAATGAGTCACAGTAATTTTTAGTAAACTAGACATAAGGAGTGTAATTATTCAAACCTGTCATTAGGCAGCATTTAAAGATAGGACAAATAACTAGAAAACATTTAATATAGAAATGGAAAGAGGTAGATTTATGGAATGGCTTGAATCAATGAACAATGCAGTAGAATATCTAGAGGCTAACATTACTGAAAAACTTGATATAGAGAAAGTTGCAAAGATTGCCTTGTCGTCCACCTTTCACTTTCAGCGTATGTACCATATGATAACAGGTGTTACAATAGCAGAATACGTCCGAAGAAGAAGGCTTACACTGGCAGCACAGGATATTATTTCTGGTGGAAAAGTCATTGATGTAGCTTATAAGTATGGTTATGAAACACCAGAAGCATTCACAAAGGCTTTTGGAAAAATGCATGGAATAAGCCCTAGCGCATCACGGGAGCCAGGTTCATCTCTCAAGGCATATCCCAAACTATCCTTTCATATTTCAATAAAAGGAGATAAAGACATGAATTATAAGATTATTAATAAAGGAAGTTTTACAGTAATAGGTAAACAAAAAAGAATAAGGGCTGTAGATGGGGAAAACTTCAAAGAGGTACCTCAATTCTGGAATGATTGCATGGAGGATGGTTCCTATAAGTGGATTACGTCAAAGGCAGGCAAACTTGGTGTCTTAGGTGTAAGTATGGATCTTCAAAATTTTAGCGAAGGATTTTTTACTTATATGATTGGAGTGGAGAAAATTAAAGACACCCTTCCAAAAGGATATGTTTCTGCAACTATACCTGCAGCAACCTGGGCTGTATTTGAATCTATAGGCCCGTTGCCTGAAGCTATACATGATGTAACACGACGAATATTTTCTGAGTGGATGCCTGCCACTGGATACCAGCATGATTGTGCACCAGAACTTGAGGTTTATCCTGAAGGGGATATATACTCTGCTAATTACAGGTGTGAGATTTGGATTCCTATTAAAAAGTAAAGTGGACGAAAATAAAAATGAGAGGGTAACAAATTCATAGCATTAACAATATTATTAAAAGTTTTATGGGTTACACCACATATATTTTATGATAGAATATATGCGTATAACTTATGAAGGAAGGCTAGTTTATGGAATATAGAATAATCAATATCTGGGAAGGCTTTAAGGGGGATATTAAAGGCGAAGCAAAGCTTACTGCATATATTTTAGATAACTCAGAGCAAGTTTCTCTTTTAAGAAAAAATAAGGCTGTGTTAATTTGTCCTGGAGGTGGCTATGGTTTTGTGTCAGAACGTGAATCAGAGCCTGTTGCATTAGCATTTTTAGCTGAGGGTGTTAATGCTTTCGTATTAAATTATGAAGTAGCACCAGCTGTAAAACATCCACAGCCAATTTTAGATGTCTCAAGAGCAATGTGTTTAATAAGAGAAAATGCAGAAAAGTGGAATATAGACACAAACAAAATAGCCCTATGCGGTTTTTCAGCAGGTGGACATCTTGCAGCAAGTTTAGGCGTGTTTTGGAGAGAAAAATATATTCAAGAAAGTTTAGGAATTGAGGAAGGTATGAATAAGCCCAATGCACTTATTCTCTGTTACCCTGTAATAAGCTGCTTGGAGGAAATTGCTCATAGAGAATCTTTTTATAACCTTTTAGGTCATAATCAAGAAGAGGAAATATACGAAAGTATGTCCCTAGAGAATCATATAAACAAGGATACCCCACCTACCTTTATCTGGCATACTTTTGATGATTGTTCAGTGCCAGTTGAAAATTCTCTCTTATTTGCACGAGGTCTGAGAAAACATAATATTCCTTTTGAAATGCATATTTTCCCTAAAGGAGTGCACGGATTGTCCTTATGTGATGAAAGAACAGGAAATAATGCTGAATTGATAAATCCTTATGTGGCAAAATGGTTTAAAATGTGTATAGATTGGTTTAAATAAAGTACAAGTAGAAGTCATTATTTAATATTAAATGATAGACAGAGTATCACTAAATTTTGTGAACTCTGTTTTGTTTTTATGAATAAAAAAAAGTCTATAGATTATTACATGTAAGTATGGATTTTTCCATGTTACTAAATTTGAATTGATAATATAATGAGGTCAACAAGTTAATAAAATCTAAGGGGGAAAATAGTATGAACAAAAATTTAATCAAAGTATTGAGCTTGGCTGGTAGTGTTGTAATGTCTGTAAGTTTATTTGCTGGTTGTGGTCAAACATCTTCTTCTAGTACAACAGAAACAAAAGATGCAGTTAAAATGGAGACCATAACTGTTTGGAGTAACAATGCTTCACAAAAGGATCAAGATGAAAAAATGGTTGCTGATTATAACAAAGGAGAAGGCAAAACCAAAGGAATAAACATAGACTATAAGATATACGGTGGGGACTATAATAATGTTCTTAAGATAGCAATATCAGCAGGTGAAGGCCCGGATATATATAAGAATATAGACTCTTCTTATGTAAAATCAGGAGCAGCTATTCCTTTAGAGGACTTGCCAGGAGCAAACGATTGGTTAAAAAGTTATAAGGATTCAGGACTTCTCTTAAATAATGTATCTATATTTAATGGAAAGGTTTACTCAGTTCCTTATATCGCAACTACTTGTGCTGTAGCGTATAATAAGGACTTATTAAAAAAGAATGGATTTAATAACCCACCTAAAACATGGGCAGAGTTAAGTGATATGGCTAGAACTATTACAAAGAATGGTGCTGGCAAGGAATTTGGATATATTGAAGGGCTTAAAAGTACAGGATATGTTGCCTGGAATGGCTTATGGCAAGGTATTACTGGAACTGGACATAATGAGTGGGATCCAGTAACTGCTAAGTATGATTATTCTTCTTTTGCTCCGTTTTTACAAATTGTATCTGACTTAAAAAAAGATGGATGCTGGTTTCCAGGGGTTGAAGGTTTAAATAATGATGGTGCAAGAGCACAGTTTGCTCAAGGTAATATAGGCTTTAAACTTTCTGGAAGTTGGGATGTTGGAGTTTTAACAACTCAATTCCCTGCAAAGATGGACTGGGGTTTTTGTAGACCTGTAATGGATGAAGCTAATGCTTATAAATATATCATGAAGCTAGAACCATCCTTTAGCGTAGGTACTAAAGCAAAGTAACATCCAGCAAAAGCTTTTGAAGTATTTAAGCTTTGGCATTCAGATGCAGCTTCAACTACTTTATATACATCTGGAAAGAATATACCTATAAAAGCAAGTATAATTAAAAATTCTCCAGCTCCAACAATAAAAAATTGGGCAGAGATTTCAGATGTTTCAAAGGGTTTCAACTATCCTCCAGCACCTAGTAATGATATAGTTCTTGAAGGTGATAGTGCACAACAATCAATAATCAAAATAATTTTAGGCAGTGTGTCTGCAAAAGATGGATTAGCAGATCTTGATAAGAGATCTAATGCGGCCTTTGATAAAGCTAAAGCAAATGGCTTAATTGTATCAGGATATACCGCTAAGAGTTTAGATAATAAGGCAAAATAATTAGTTTAATAAAATAAGTAATGCCAAGTCAAAGCTGACTTGGCATTACACATAATAAGGAGGTTATTTATATGGAATTAAAAACACCTATAAAAAAACGTAAAAAAATATTTAAAGATGATACGGTGCCTGTGTACATTATGATTGCACCAATGTTAATTGGATTCATTTTGTTTACACTGTATCCTATATTTTGGATACTCAGATACTCATTATTTAATTATGATGGTTTTTCTAAGCCTGTATTTGTTGGCGTTTATAACTTTATTAGAGTTTTTACAAGGGACCCGAATTATTGGCAGTCAATAGGGAATTCATTAATGCTTACCTTGTCCTTAGTAGTTATTCAAGTTCCCTTAGGATTAATGCTGGCAGTATTTATTAATTCTAAAAGTCGTTTAAATTCTTTCTTTAGAACAGCATACTTTATGCCTACAATAATAAGTACTGCAATTATAGGCATAATATTTTCAATTATCTTTAGTTCCTATGGTGGAATTATTAATAATATGATGATTAATTTAGGAATTATTAATGTACCTATAGACTGGTTTGCAGAAAAATGGCATTCACTATCTGTAATTACCATGGCTGCTGTGTGGTCTGGGGTTGGTATAACTATGGTATATTTCCTTATGGGATCACAAAGCATACCACAAGAATTATATGAATGTGCAGACATTGACGGAGCAAATGCTATACAAAAGTTTACAAAAATCACCATACCCATGTTAGGACCTATACTTCAGATAGTGTTAATGCTTGCCATCATAGATGGAATGAAAATGACAGATCTTGTACTAGTTCTTACAAATGGAATGCCAGGTGGTAAGACCGAGGTTGTTATGACCTATATGTATAAATTTTTCTTTAATACTGATAATCCAGGGGCAGGTGCGGCACAGTTTGGTTATGCATCAGCTATGTCAGTGATTACTGCCATTATAGTTGGAATAATAACATTGCTATATCTAAATTTGTCTAAAAAAATGAAAAAGATATATTAATAGGAGGACAAGTATATGAAAACAAATTTAAGTTATTTAACTAGGGTTTTAAAATTAATATTTTTAACTCTTACATTAATAATTATAATTTTTCCAATATTATACATAATATTAGCTTCATTTAAAAGCAATGAAGAAATATTGGTGTCAGGAGCAAGTTTATTTCCTAAAAAGTTTCTACTTTCAAATTATACTGAAGCTTGGAGATTAGCTAATTTTAAAATGTTTACTTTTAATAGTATTTATATGACCTTCTTTATAGTAATAGGAAACATAATTACTTCTACAATACTAGCCTATGTGTTTTCAAGAGGGAAATTTGTTGGTAAAAAGCTTATATTCGCACTTATGATTTCTACAATGTTTGTAGCACTTGGGTCCTCAGCTCTTTACCCACAACTTCAGATGGCAAAGATGATTGGGATACCTAGATCTCTTTTAGGTGTAATTATTATTAGAGTTTTTGGAATAAGTGTAACTAATATTTTTATTGGTATGGGATACTTAGAATCTATTCCTATAGAGATAGATGAAGCAGCAAAAATAGATGGCTGTGGCTTTATAAGAATATACTGGAGTATAATATTTCCACTTTTAAAACCTCTTATTGCAACTATTGGACTGTTGACTTTTAGAGCCGCTTGGAATGATTACATGTTACCAATGGTTTTCACCTTAACTAAACCTCTTCAGCAACCACTTATTGTTGGAGTTGTTAACTTAAGAAATACAGGAGAAGCTGCTTCCTCTTATAATCTAATGATAGCTGGAGCTGCAATAGCAATTATACCAATGCTTATAGTATATTTATTTTTAAATAGATATTTCATTTCAGGACTTACAACTGGTGCAGTAAAAGGCTAAAAATTATTTAAAAATGGAGATGTTTCTTAAGTGATACAGTTTAATGAAGAAGAAATACAAAATTTTAAAAATAGACTTAAAAAGAATGATGCTATCCTTAGCTATTTAAAAGAGAAAGTTAATGAGTTAGTTAAAAGTGGGATTAAAATTCCTAAAGAAGCTATGGCAACCTGGGCTCATTATTATTATTGTCCAAAACATTCAGTAAGTTTAAACTTTAATATTAATAATTGTGAGCAACATCTTTGTCCTGTGGATGGCGAAATATTAATAGGTGAGCCTTACACAGGTGCCTGGTGGAGGATCCTAAATGATTTGAATGCTAAGGGATGTCATTACTTTGGACTTTTATATATTTTTACTAATGATGATAAATACTTAAAACTAGCAGAAGAAATACTTGTTGAGTATGCAAGAAATTATCCTACTTATGAAGTTCATGGAAATATCCCTTACAATGGTCCAGGAAAGGCAAATTCACAGACAATTTGTGATGCACTTTGGATAACAGAATTAGCCTACGGATATGATTTAATAAAAGATGCACTTAGTCTAGACGTCACAGTTTTTATCGAAAAAAGTTTGTTTAAATGTTGTGCTGAGTTTTTAAAAGAACATAGGTCAAATCAGATACACAATCATGAAGTTATCATAGCTGCGGCAATAGGAATAATAGGTATTTTACTTAAGCGTAAAGATTTAATTAGTTTTGCGGTAGATGAAAAATATGGTTTAAAGTATCAGTTACAGAATGCAGTGCTTAAGGATGGGTTTTGGTTTGAAGGATCTATAAGTTATCATGGTTTTGCTTTGTACGGTTTCTTTACCTTTGAAAAGTTTGCGTGTAACACAAATTTGGGATTGCTAAAGTTACCTAATTATAGAGAAATGCTAAAATTTCCTTTTAAGTTAATGGAACCGGATTTAACTTTTCCAAGTTTAAATGACGGCTTCTATGCAAATGGTATAGCTCATATGGAATATCACTATGAATTTGCTTATAGATTATATGGTGATAAAGAGTTTGGTTGGTATTTAAATAAATGCTATAAAGATAATAATAGAAATAATAATATAGAAGCCTTTCTATATGGAGTAGAAGAACTTCCTCCTATGGAAGAAATAACCTTGGGTAACTATCATAATGAGCAGGGTTCTGGTATCACGGTACTAAGGGGAACTATGGATAAATATTTGCTATTTAAACATGCTCCCTATGGAGGTGAACATGATCATTATGACCGATTAGGAATCTCCTTTTTAGCCTATGGAAAAAGAATTAGTCCAGATCTTGGGACTACTGGTTATGGGGCTATCCTTCATTATGATTACTATAAGAACACTGGAAGTCATAATACTGTAATTATTAATGAAGATAACCATGCACCAGCTACTACTAAGATATTAAAATATGAGGTAGAGGATAATTCTATACTAATTGATGCAAAAACAAGCTGGGATAACACTTATGAACCTCTAGATTCCTATACTAGAGTTCAATGGAATACAAAAAGCTATGAAGGAGTTACAATGAGGAGAACTATAAAGTGGTGCGATAATTATTTTATAGAAGTCTTTAGAGTTTCAGGAGTTAAAAATAAAACCATTGATTGGGTGTTTCATGTGGCAGGAGAGCTAAAGGATAGCTTTAAGCTTTGTAAATATGAGGGCCTTTTTAGTGAAAAAGCTCCTTTTAAGTATATTGAAAATATAAAGGTTCAAAAACCGCTAGATACAGTAAAATCTACCTTTATTATAGAAGACATAGAATTTAATTTATACAGTTATTGTAAAGGTAGTAATGTGTTTTACGGAAAGGCTCCAGATAATCCATCAACAAAAAAAATTTCCTATATTATAAATCGAGTTATGGGATTAGAAGCTATATTTGTAAATGTATTTGAGGTATGCAAAGAAAATGAAGGCTTTATTGATAGTGTAGCTTTTGATATAAATACTGATGAAATATGTGTTACTATAGAAGAGAGAAATGGTAATATAAATAGTTTTTATATTTAATAATTGTTATGAATTTATTTGGATTATTATAGTTTGGAGGGAAGAAAATATATGTGGATTAAATTTGTAAAAAACAAATTTTTGTATAAATATATCTTTAAAGTTTCTATTAAAACCAGGTTAATTGTCTACTTTATTTTATCAGTTTTAATTCCTACTATAATAATAGCTACAACAATTTATATTAAATCAACCAATATAATAACCGCAAAAATTGATTCTTCTATTAAAAAAAATCTTATGACTACAGAGAATATTATAGTTCAAAAGTTTGCATCCGTGGGAGATATTTCTACATTAATTGCCCTTAATTCTAAAGTGATAGATGTATTAGAGCGTACAAATATTAATAATAGCGCAGCAATTGTGGATGAAATGGCGACTTTGGATCAACAATTAGACAGTTATTATCTTTCTAATATGTCTTATATGACAAGTACTACAATTTTTCCTAGAATCTACGTAATTAATAGACCTGAATATAATGAATTTAATTTTACTGATAAAGTACTTAGTGTCAGTAAAATTGAAAATGAGAAATGGTATAAAGATCATACTGATGGAGCAGTTTTAATAATTGGAAATAATAAATCCCAAATAGGATATAAGGTAGTTGATACAATTAAAGTTGTAAGAAGAATGTATACTATAAAAAATATTCAACAAATGTTAGCAGCCGTACTTACTATAGATATTGAAGCAAAGTATTTTACTGACATATTGAAGGACTTTAAAGCCTCACCTGGGAGTTCAAATCTAGTAATAGATGAGAGTAATACCATTGTTTTGAGTAATGATTCAACATTAATAGGTAAAAAAATGCAGGATATTGCTAAACTTAACTTTAATAACACTGAGAAATATGATTCCTATATAGATAAAATTAATGGGGAAAACATGCTAATATCAGTGAAAAAAATACCTTCATTGAAATGGAGAATTGTTGCACTTTCTCCTATTAAAGAGTTAAATGATGAGCTTATTGATTTTAAGAAAATTGTTTATATAGTTATAGCTGTATGTATGATTTTATCATTAATTACAGCACTTTTATTGGCGGAGAATGTTACAGGACCAGTGAAAAAGTTAGTTAAATCAATGTCAAAGGTTAAAAGTGGCGACTTTGAAATCAATCTTGTTTATAAAAGAAATGATGAGTTTGCATACTTGATTAGTGAATATAAAAGAATGGTTAGTGAAATAAAAAAATTAATTGAAAAACTTTATACAAGTGATTTAGAGCAAAAAAAGGCTGAAATAAAAGTAAAGGATGCTGAATTAAAAGCCCTTCAGGCACAAATCAACCCTCATTTTTTGTATAACACTTTAGACTCTATAAACTGGCTTGCATTAAAGTATAAGGCTGAGGATATTAGTACTATGGTAAAAAGCTTATCTAATTTTTTTAGATATAGTTTAAATAAAGGGAGCAATGTAATTTCCTTTGAAGATGAGATAAAACAGGTAGAAAGTTATCTTAAAATACAAGAAATTAGATTTCAAGATAAACTAAATTACAAAATTGACATATCATCTGAAATATATGAATGTTATACGGTTAAGCTTATTCTTCAACCAATAGTAGAAAATGCAATAATTCATGCCATAGAAAAGATAAAGGTAGGCGGACGTATAGTATTGTTAGGTTCAATAAGCAATGGAATTATCGAAATTTCTATATCAGATAATGGTTTAAATCCAGATATTGATAAAATGAATAGTTTGTTTAGTAGCGATAGCAATCAAACCTCATCCTTTGGATTGAGGAATGTTAACTTGAGAATAAAACAATTCTTTGGTGAAGAGTATGGACTGAAATTCATTAGAAATAGTGAAGGTGGAACTACTGTAATTATAAGAATTTGTGAAGTTAAGAATTGGGAGGACTAATATGTTTAAAATGATAATTGTAGATGATGAAATATTAGTTAGACAGGGTATGAGAAATATTCTTAATTGGGAAGAATATAACATTGAAATTATTGGTGAGGCTTCAGATGGCGAAGAGGCTTATAAAATGTGTTTAGAAAATAAAATTGATATTCTTTTTACTGATATAAGAATGCCTTTTCTAGATGGACTCGAATTAGCAATGAAAATAAAACAAGAAAATATGAATATAAAGATAATCTTTTTTAGTGGAATACAGGATTTTAATTATGCTAAAACTGCATTAGATATTTGTGCAGAAGCTTATATACTAAAACCACTTGAGATAGAGGAACTGAAGGAAGCAATAATTAAGGTAACAGAAAAGTTGGTTTTAGAAATAGATAGGGAGAACAAGCTTTTAAAGTTAGAGCAACAGTTGCATGAAAGTTTTGGCCCTGCTAGAGAAAAGTTTTTAATGGATTTAGTGTTAGGCGTTTTTAAAAGTGAAACAGAAATTATGGGAAAATTAAATTATTTTAACAATCCTTTTAAAACAGAGCAAAGTTTTGCATTAGCTATATTAAAGATAGATGATTATTGTTTTTTTGTAAATAATAAAAGTGAATTTGACAAGCAACTCTTATCCTTTGGTGTTATAAATATTGGTAATGAAGTATTAAAACAATATACCACAGCCATTAGTTTCTGTAGGGATGAAAATGAGTTTGTCATGATATTTAATGTAGAGAATTTTACAAAGGAAAGGTATAATGAAATCTTCCAAGAGGTAAATTATTCCATTAAGAAATACCTTAAAATTTCAACTTCAATTGGAATTGGAAATTCAAGCGACAATGTACTTGAAATGAATGTACTTTATAAGAGTGCTTTTGATGCACTACAATTTAAATTTTATACAGGAAAAGATTCTATAATAAATGCATCAGATATTGAGTTAGACTCTAAGAAAGATTACTATAAAGATTTGTATGCTGTGGAAATGAGATTACTAAATTCAATAAAGTTAGGGGATATTAAAGGCGAAGAGAAAATACTAGAGGAAATATTCAATGATTTTATGAATGATAGAAGCTATACCATAAATAATGTACAAGATAGTTGTATTGAAATTATATGCATAGCCTTAAGGGCAATTAGTGAAACTGGAGAAAAGGTGGAAGCTATAGTAGGCAAACGCTCAGATATTATGGAAAGTATATCAGGGGCTGAGAGTATAAATGATCTTAAAGTTATTATGTTAGCCATCTTTGGTAAGATAACAGGTCATTTTTGTAAAAAATATAATCACAAAAATATTAAGTTGGTCTCATCTATTAAAGATATAATCAACAAAATGTATATGGAGGATATTAGTGTTAATAGAATTTCAGAAATGGTATTCCTTACTCCAAATTATACCAGCCTCATTTTTAAACATGAGGTGGGAGAATCTATAATTGACTATCTTACTAAAATTAGAATAGAAGCTGCAAAGGAATTGCTAAAATCAAAGGATCTTAAAATTCTTGATATTTCAGCCATGGTTGGTTATGAAGATACATCTTATTTTAGTAAGGTCTTTAAAAAATATACTGGAGTGTATCCCCAAAAATACCGCAATAATTTAGATTAGGAGGGTTCTAATGTTATACAAAAAAAGTAGCAGAAAAGATTTAACTAAGGAATTATTCTTAAATCCAACTTCAGAATATAGGGGAACTCCCTTTTGGGCATGGAATTGTAAGCTGGATAAAGAAATGTTTTTAAAACAGATTGGTCAAATTAAGGAAATGGGTATGGGTGGTGTTCATATCCATTGTCGTACAGGCCTTGCTACAGAATACCTGGGAGAAGAATTTATGGGAACTGTTAAGGCTTGCAATGAAAAGTTAAAAGAAGAAGATATGTTATGTTGGCTCTATGATGAGGATAGATGGCCTTCTGGATTTGCAGGGGGACTAGTCACTAAAGATGATAAATACAGGTCTAGGTTTCTTATATTTACGCCAAAGGCATATGAAGAAAAAGCAAAGGAGACTTTAGAAATATATGACTCCTCAGGAAGGGCGCAGAGAAGTGATAATAGAACCTTACTTGGAAGATATGAAATAGTACTAAAAAATGGATACCTAGATTACTTCAAAAGGTTAGCAGAAGGGGAATTTGTTTCAAAGGGCGGAAAGTTGTGGTGGGCTTACCTTGAGGTGTCAGGAAATAATCCTTGGTTTAATAATCAGGCTTATGTGAATACCTTAGATAAAGAAGCAATCAACAAATTTATTGAGACAACTCACGAGAAATATTATAAAGAACTTGGAGAAGAATTTGGGAAATCTATACCTGCTATATTTACAGATGAACCTCAATTTACCCATAAAGAAAGCTTAGGATATGCTGAGGAGGAACGGGATATTGCACTTCCCTATACTGATGATTTTGAAGAGACTTATAAGAAGGCTTATGGTAACAGCTTCTTGGATTTTTTGCCTGAACTATTATGGGAGCTTCCTCAAGACAAGATATCTATTGCTAGGTATCAATACCATGATCACCTAAGTGAAAGATTCACTACAGCCTTTTCAGATAATCTAGGCAATTGGTGTGAGACTCATAACATAATGCTTACAGGCCATATGATGGAAGAGCCAACCTTAGGCTCACAGACAAGAGCTTTAGGCGAAGCAATGAGATCCTACAGATCTTTTCAGCTACCAGGAATAGATATGCTTTGTGATCGTCGGGAGTTTTCAACTGCAAAGCAAGCTCAGAGTGCGGCAAATCAATATGGACGAGCTGGAGTAATCAGTGAGATTTATGGAGTTACCAACTGGGATTTTGATTTTAGAGGACATAAACTGGCAGGGGATTGGCAAGCAGCCTTAGGGGTTACGGTACGTGTCCATCATCTTACTTGGGCATCCATGGGAGGAGAAGCTAAGAGAGACTATCCTGCCGCTATAGGTTATCAATCACCTTGGTATAAGGAGTACCCACTTATTGAAGATCATTTTAGTCGCTTAAATACAGCCCTGACAAGAGGAAAGCCTCATGTGAAAATTGCTGTAATTCACCCTGTTGAATCTTATTGGCTTCACTTTGGACCAATTGAACAAACTTCTATTATTCGTGAAGAACTTGAAACTAATTTTAATAATTTAACTGAATGGCTACTTTTTGGAATGTTAGATTTTCATTTTATATCGGAATCACTTTTCAAGGATCAATGTGAAATAAAAGAGAGTTCATTTTTGAAGGTTGGAGAAATGGAATATGATGTTATATTAGTACCAGGTAATGAAACTCTACGTACTACAACTTTAGAAAGACTTGAAGCCTTTAGTAAAGGTGGAGGGACGGTTATATTTATTGGGGAGCCTGCACAATTAGTAGATGCTGTTAAATCTGACAGAGCTATAAATCTAGCTAAAAGCTGTAACTGCATTCCTTTCGCTAAGAGTAGAGTACTTCAAGCACTTGATTATAATAGAGAGATTGATATAAGAAAAAAGGACGGAACACGCTCAGATAATTTAATTTATCAGATGAGAGTCGATGGACAGAATAAATGGCTATTTATATGTCATGTTAATAGGATGAATAATCCTGATATATCCTTAATAGAGAATGTAAGTATAAAAATAAAGGGAAACTTTATTCCTACTATATACGATACGTTAACTGGAGAAATAAGGCCCTGTAGTGCAGTTTTAAAAGGTAGTGAAACTTGGATTTCCCATGAATTTTCAGAGCATGACAGTTTATTACTTTGTCTTAAACCAGGAATTCCGCAATTATATTTAGGAAAGGATACTAATAAGGGATATAAAGAAATAAGGATGGAAGACCCTGTTTCTATTAGTCTTTCTGAACCTAATGTACTACTACTTGATATGGCAGAATATAGTTTTGATAAGAGTGAGTGGATGGAAAAGGAAGAAGTATTAAGAATAGATAACCTATTTAGGAGAAAGCTTGGATATCCGCTAAGAATGGATGCCATGGCCCAACCCTGGGTAAACTCAACGGAAGAAGCCTTTGAACATACCCTAAGCCTTAAATTTATTATTACTTCTGACATTGAGATTAAGGAGCCAGTTCTGGCCTTAGAAGATGCTGAAAACACAATATTAATTATTAATGGAACTAAAATAGCAACTAAAATAGTTGGATGGTTCGTAGATGAATGTATAAAAAAAGTACAACTTCCCTCCTTACCTAAAGGGGAATCAGAGATTATTATGAAAATCCCTTTTAACTCAAAAACAAATGTGGAATGGAGTTACTTACTTGGAGATTTTGGCGTTAAAGTCAATGGTAGTCATGCAACAATTATAGATCCAGTAAAAAGATTATCCTTCGGAGATTGGACTAATCAAGGCTTGCCATTCTATGCTGGAAACGTGACATATCATTGTGAAGTTTTATGTGAAAAGGGAGAGCTTAATATTGAGACACCTCAGTTTAGAAACCCTTTATTATCAGTTTCTCTTGATGATAAAAAAGCAGAACAAATAGCATTTGCACCCTATAAGTTAAACTTAGGGCAAGTGGGTAATGGAATTCACAACGTAGATATTACTGCCTTTGGAAATAGAATAAATGCCTTTGGCACTCTACATAATTGTAATAAAACAACTACCTGGTATGGGCCTAATGCCTGGAGGACAATTGAAAACAATTGGGCTTATGAGTATCAATTAAAACCAACGGGAATATTAATTAAACCTAGGATTACACTAAGATATTAAAATTATAATAGATAAGTACATGTAAACATGGATTTTTCCATGTTATTTAATTAAAGGTAGCAATATAATAAGGTAAATAAATGTGAAGTAAAACGTTTACAGCTTATTTCATTATTTATATTAATACTTAATTAACTTAGGAGGTATTTTTCATGTTAAAAATCAAAAGGTTATTTAGTCTTTTTCTTATGGTGACGTTAATAATTTCTACAGTTGTAATTATGCCTAACCGTGTATCGGCAAACACAATTGCGCCCTACGCTATGCCATCAGTGTATACAGCCTCAACTGTATATTCTTTAAAACTTAATAACATTCAGGTTCCCATTGCTAATTATAATGGCGATTACGATTATGCAAACTTATCAATGTCAGTGGGAACAACTACCGTAGAAGTTACTGTGACAGGGGCATCAAGTATAACTTCTTATAGCATAAGTCCCAAAAAACTAAACTTAACAGGCTCAACAAGTGGAAATAAACTTACCTTTACAATCAGCAAAGATGAATATCTTATTGTTCAAATTAATGGTTTAAAAAGATTGGTTATCGCCGCTGACCCTGGAGAAGTTGGTGCACCAGCATCTTCTGGAGCCGGAATCTTTAATGTAACTGCAGCTCCCTTTAATGCTGACAAAACTGGAAGCACCTTAACTACACCTGCTATACAAAGTGCAATAGATGCAGCTAGCGCATACAATAATGGTATTGTATATGTTCCAGCAGGTGTTTATACAATAGGAAATCTTGTACTTAAGAGCAATATGAAATTATACTTACAAAGTGGTGCAGTACTATATGCTTCAATTGTTAAGACAGATTACACCATGAATTGGCACAAGGATTCTATAAATAAGGATGTTACCTGGTGGATATCAACTCAAGTAGGGGCAGATAATATTAAGGTTTATGGACGAGGAATAATTGATGGACGGGGAACTTCAATGCCAGGATTCGCTAGTAATCTACTTGTTCCTATGGGTTGCACTAACTTTACCTGTGAGGGTATCTTATTTAGAGATTCTAGTGCCTGGGCGGTTACACCTGTAAGATCTAATGACCTTACTTTTACTAATATGAAGATTTTTAATCGCTTTAGCGTTGGAGAGGATGATGGAATAGACGTTTGTGAATCACAGAATGTAACAGTTACAAACTCAATAGGAATTGGATTAGACGATCCATATACAACAAAATCCTGGACCCAGACTACTGATATCAGTAAGAATTGGCCTGGAAGCCCTGAAGTTGTCAGTAATGTTACCTTTGATGATTGTATTTCCTGGACCTTTTGCTATGGCTATAAAGTAGGTCAGGGTGTTTTGCAAAATCAGACGGGTATAACCTTTAAGAACAGCGTAGTTTATGATTCTGCTGTTGGGATAGGTGTTCATCATAAATATGGAACTGGTACAGTGTCTGCTATAACTTTTGATAATATAGATATAGAAAAGGTGAGTAATACTAATGATGGTCACAGAACATGGCTACATATGGAGGTTCTCGGTGGTACCAACGGTGTAGGCCCTATTAACGGTGTCAATATTAAGAATATAAATGTCCGTGACCAAGGTACTTCTGGTGGTATTTTAAAGGGATATGACAGTACTAGTCAGATTAGCAATACCACCTTTGATAATATTAAAATGCCTAACGGCTCTGTTGCAAGGAACCTATCTGAATTAAATATTACTAATAAAGCTTTTTATAATGGTTATACAGTTCTACCAACCCAGATTTCAGAACCAATTCTAACTAATAGTTATGAAGCAGAAGGTGGTGCTCTTTCAAATGGAGCAACTATTATAGTTTCAGCCAATGGTTCTGGTGGAAAGAAAGTTGGAAATATTGGTGGAACAAGTAATGGTAGATGTTCCATTACGGTTAACGTGGCCTCTGCTGGTACAAAAACATTAACCATTTATTATGCTTCAGCTGAGAATCGTACCTTCTATGTCACAGTAAACACTGGTGGATATGTTGCAGTAGCATGTCCAAGCACTGGTGCTTGGGATACAATAGGTACAAAAACTATGACTGTAAACTTAAATGCGGGTAATAACACCATTCTTTTTAATAATGGTACAGGAGCATGGACTCCGGACTTGGACAGAATAAGCATTAATTAATAGAGTGCTAAATCAAAGATCTCTGAAGTAATGGAACAGAAAATTAACAGAGCTAGATATGATATATTTAGCTCTGTTAATCATATAACAACGTAAATCAAATGACCATTTAGTTTACTATTAGAGTATAAGTGAAAAAAACAAGGGGTGTTATTTATGATCTTTCGATATGCAAGGGTAAGTACCCAAGAACAAAAGCAGACAGACCAGAATTAAATAGGCTGCTAGATAAATTAAGAAAAGGTGATGTTATATTAGTATTAGACCTTACAAGGTTAAGCAGAAGTACAAATGACTTATTTAGCTTAGTGGACATAATTGAGAAAAAAGGTGCTAATATTAAAAGTTTAAAAGAAAGTTGGATAGACACCACAACACCTCAGGGGAAATTGATGTTTACGTTCATGGCTGGAATAAGTCAATTTGAAAGTGATTTAATAAGTCAAAGAACAAAGGAAGGTCTAGAAGCAGCCAGGACCAGAGGAAGAAAGGATGGTAGAAAACCCAAACTTGATGACAATAAAAAAAGGCTATATATGAGTTGTATCAACAGAAAAAAACAACAACAGTGATGAACTTATGTGATATGTTTAGTATCTCAAAGCCAACTTTATACAAGGTGATAGAAGAAATCAGTAATAAGAGCAGTACTGAAATTCTACCAAAAGAATAGTGATTTAATGGAATATAGTAATATTTTCTATAATTTACAAAGATAACAATGAAACTAATGAAAGTAGTGTCTCAAATAAAATTGCAGGTACTACTAAATTAACTACAGTAAAAGTAGACGCAGATGCACAGGCTAAGAAAGTTACTGATAAAGCAATAGCAGATAAAACTATAGCAGCAAAAGCTGAGGCAGAACTAAAAACAAAAGCAGAGACAGAAACAAAAGCTAATATAAATTCCCAATCAGGGTATAAGTTCTCACCAGAAGATGGTCAATGGGTGAAGGTGGATGCTCCTGTGACAAATCAAGGCACAATCAAGTCTACACCAGCGGAAGTTATTGAAAATAAGTCGTTTACGATTAAAAAAGATTTTAATGTCGGTAATGTAAATTTTACGATTGAGAGTGTTGATTTGCATAGGCTTAAAGACATGTATTATATAGTGACCACTGTTTCATTTAAAAATATTTCTAATAAATATTTAGCAGATTTTAATATAGTTAAAAATAGCCACTCTTTAAACAATAAAGAATTAGATGTTAATTATAATTGGGGTCAATGGAAGTTTATTAAAGACCAATGGATTGGTACATTTGATATCCACCTAAATGATAGTTTTAAAATCCAAATGGAATATCAATTAGAAAAAACCGAGTTGTTTGACAATGAAGATCTTTCAGTACAATAATAGATTTTCATAATGGGGATGCAAATATAAGAGCAAGAATGATGGGCAGAGCAGTGGGAGAAATAGCGCTACTATTAATTGGTACTAAAGGTGTTGATAAGGCTATAGATGTACTGAAGGTTTCTTCTGAATCTGGATATTTAGCTAAGCTATTAACAACTATAAAGGCTGGCGATAAAGTTAATAGTGTGGTGATTGCTTTAGGAAGGGTGTCTGAAGCTGCTTTAGAAATTACGAATAAATTATTAACTCGATTTGATGAAATATTTGATAGAGTCGCAGAAACGGTTGATAAAGGTACACAAATACTATTTAAAATGCTAGATGGTACAGTAGGACCAATTGAAAAATCAGCACTTAAAGAACAGGGAGTACTAGCTTCAGCTATTGAATATTGTTTGACTGGGTGTTTCACAGGTGAAGTTCTTGTATCAACCAATAAAGGGCTGGTTAGAATTGATGAAATTCATGTTGGTGACTTTGTATCTTCAGTAAAAAAAGAATTGATAGAACACCCAGAAAGAATATATAATTTAAGTATTGAGGGATATAGTACTTATTATGTTTCGGGATTATCACTTTTAGTACATAACGTAGGTTGTGCAGAAATAGCAGAGTTGATGAAAAGTGTAGCATCTAAATTTGGGAAATTTACAGTAGCTGAGCTTGAAAATCTAACAACCCTTCTTAAGACTAATAATAACTTATCAAGAAATATGATACAGGAACTAATGAAGGGTGCAGATGATGGAAAGTTCATATTGGACAAAATATCAGATGGAAGTAATGCATGTTATAAGATTAAAATGGTAGATACGGGTACCATTGTGCATTTGGACAATAGTGGAAAAGTAGTAAGGATGGAGTATAAAGTTGGGCGTAATGGAGTACGTGGGTCAGGTTATTCAAGAGCAAAGGTCCCTGCGGGAACAGAAAAAGGTCATATTAAATCTGTGTTTGAAGGTGCCCAATACAATTGTATAGAAGATAGTCCTTTGAATATCATAGCTCAATCGCCAGTAGTTAATGACCCCAATATAAAGGCCTTTGAAAAATTTAGGGGTGATATGTGTCAAAACATGGATGTAATAACGGATATACTTGACAATGGCAATGTTCGTGTAAGAGTACCAGAAGCAAAAATTGATGTCACATATAATCCATTATCAAATAATACCTGGGGAGAAAATTGGTTCCTACGTGATGATGTTTCTTTATGGCAATAATATAAAACTACAGACATTAACATAGTTTCCATCGATAAGTGAAACTATGTGCTCTGAAGCATATCTCAAATATTAATAAAGATTATATCCTGGCTGAACATTTTTTCTGTTTTATGCCAGGAGTGTAACGAAAGGAATAGTGACAAATATGAAAGAAGATCTATATTTATTAAAAATCGATAATTATTATGGATATATCAATTGTAGGGGAGAACTTATCATTCAACCAATGTATAAAAATGCAAGAGATTTTAGTGAACACCTGGCCTATGTTGAAACAATAGATGGCAAGAAAGGATATATCAATTCAGAGAATAGAATGGTGATAACAATTGATGCAGACTATCATGGTCAATTCAATAATGGAATGGCTATAATAACTCGAAATAAATTGAGCGGATGCATAAATAATGAGGGGAATATAGTAGTTGAAACGAAATTTAATTATCTTTCAGATTACGATAGTTCAATGGTGGCATCTGCAAAAGTTGGCAGTAAAGCAGGGCTGGTGGATATGGATGGTAATTTTATAATTGAGCCTATCTATGAATGGATTCAACCTTTTACTGAGGGTTTAGCTGTTGCTAAAAAGGCTGGAAAAGATGGTTTCATTGATTTAAATGGAAATATTGTAGTTGATTTTAAGTTTGATTCTGCCAACCCCTTTTCTGAAGGCTTTTCAGCAGTATCAGTAGATAGAAAATACTTTTATATTGACAAATCAGGCATGGATAATATTAAACGTGAGTTTTATATAACATATGACTTTAAGGAGGGATTTGCTAGGTTTAAAGAAAATGGGAAATATGGTTATATAGATAATACTGGGAAAACAGTTTTAAAGAATAAATATCAATATGCTGGAGATTTTAGTGAAGGATTAGCAATTTTTGAGGCAAAGGATAGGTGTGGATACATTGATAGAAGTGGAAAAAAAGTAATTAAAGCTGTATTTTCTAGTTCATATAATTTCCATAATGGTATTGCTCGAATAACTTATGATACTGAATGGGGATATATAAATAAAACAGGAGGCTTTATTTATAAACCCAAAGGATTTGATTTATGGTAAAAGCTTAACAGTATAAAAATTACCGTTTACTATAGCTTGAAGATATATGGTAAATAACTTAAGAATAGCCACAAAATAGTATTTTCTGTTTTAATGCACTATAAAGCAAAAATGGAACTATGATTTTGTGGCTGTTATGATGTGTAATAGAAAAAAGGAGTGTTACGGCATGGATTAAGCATGGCGCAAAATAGACCAGAAGCTGGCTTGTTATTTTCTTGAAGGTCCATAGCACCAACACACTTATTCTTTACATAATTAGGATGGTGGGAAAAAGCAGACATATTTTGCGTGATTGTATCCTTTTCATATAGTTTTTTATTAGTATTGGGAGGGTACCTTATTGGTGGAATTATGATAGGACAGAGTGATAAATTGGCTATTAATCAATAGTTTAATAGCATTTGTAATTGGAAGTTATGTTATTGATGATTTTAAGAAAAATGGCATTTATATCTTTACTAGAATTAAAGACATAAGGAATTTTGGGACAAGTAAACTAATTTAGGTTATTGTGGATGTTTTAGTATGCTATATCTTATTATTTTTAATTACATTTTTAATTGGCAAAATGTTTTTAAGTGATGCGGCTAGCTATACTATTTTAGATAATGTAAAAATGAACTCAATAGAATTTCTACTTACATTGTTTGTGCTGTATTTTACAACTTCTGTTACCTTGTGTATATTGCAGGTTTCATTACCTTTAATAATAAAACCCAATTATGCTTTCTTAATAATGTATGATTTCACGGAAGATGTAGATTGGTTTGCCACAAACTGTTGCAGCATTACGAACCTTTACCTCTAATTGCTGACGTTCTTCTTTATCACAGCTAAGATAATTGGTTAGTTCAAGAATCAATCGCTGATGTTTTAGCTTGGTTAACTTATTAATGGAAGTTAGGTCAGTTATAATGCCATTGGAGAAATATTGTTTCAATACATAATGGAAGTTCTCCTCAACTTCAAAAAGATCAAATGTGAAAAATCTGTGTTTGGCTTTAAAATAGCCTAGTTGCAGAACAAAATAAACCTGAGATTTAATAGATCGTAACTCTTGTAGTAGCTCTTTTTGAGGAATGGATAGCAAAAAGTAGTTACAACGATCTTCATGTGTAAAATGCGGTCTACCGTAAATTGTTTCTAATTCATCATCACCGAGAATTCCAAGGCGTTTTTGTTCAGCATCAAGCTGTCTAGTAGGCATAGATTTCCCTTTCTGTAGCAGGCGAAAGTAACTATCTAACGCCAGTCCTCATATTATCCAATGTTACACAATTAGATTTTATAACATTCACTTTCCTTATTTATCAACGATTTTCGGTAATTTATATTAAAAGGCTAAATTGAATGTTACTTAATAATAACAATTTATATTGTTATGTTACATGATTTCTACTTTGCCCATGGCTAACGTGTACTGCAAAGTAGATGCAAATTAATTACAACTTAATTACAAATAATTAAGTTTTTTAATCTCTTCAATACTCTTTTTAACCTTATTGGAAAATTGTATCATATCAAACATTTCATTTTCATTCTTTGTATGGTCTATATCTCCATCTTTAAGTTCAATTTCTTTTGTTACTATTTTACGATCAAATTCCTCTATTTAGAGTACCGCCAGCAAAATGCGGATTTACTACCTTAGACCATTGGTATAGATAACCGCATAATGTTGGTGGTACCCCTATTAGCAGATTATATAAAAAAAGGCGTTGCTGACTTTTTAAGTTGATGAACCATTTAAGAATAAAGTGAACTAATAAATCAAATGTGAATAACACTTTACAAGCAACTCAAAGCATGGTAAATTATCCACTATAGAATATATAATCCATTATAGTATTTTGGAGGTGCATATGATTTCGATTAGTGAAACTATAAGTAGAAATATTAAAAGAATTCGGCAAGAAAGAAATCTTACATTGGATGATTTAGCTATATTAACTGGTGTCAGCAAGAGTATGTTAAGTGAAATTGAACGTTGCACAAAAAGTCCTACAATATCTGTACTTGAAAAAATATGTGATGGGATTAATGTTCCACTAGCTCAACTTACACATAGCGAAACGCCTCAAGTATCTGTTATCACAAATGATACCGTTAAGCATTATTCTGCATGGGATGGATTTGAATTATTTGTTTTGTTTGAATTTAGCCCCGATAAAAAATTCGAAATATTTCGTCATGTAATTGCTCCTCATTCTGAACGTAAGTCCGAGCTCCATGAAGCAGGTATTAGAGAATATATTATCTGTACAAAGGGTGTTTTTAGCGTACAAGTTGGAGACAAAACATTCAATTTGCAAGAAGGTGAAGCAATACAGTTTCTTGCAAATTGCAAGCATAAATATTTCAACTCAACAAATCAAGATGTAAATATTGTTATGCTTCTATATCATGAATAGAAAGGTGGATTCTGCTATTAATAACTCTATGAAGAGAATAATTAGGTTGATATTTGGACTTTTCTTATATGCACTAGGCTCTTTCTTAACCATACAGGCTAATATAGGCTTAGCCCCTTGGGAAGCATTCAGTATGGGAGGTACATATCTGACGCATATATCCTATGGAAATGTTGTTGTCATTACTGGTTTTATTATCATTGCAATTGACTTTGTGTTTAAAGAAAAAATTGGATTTGGCACAATTGTCAATGCTATACTAATAGGAAAGTTTGTGGATTTGATTCAATTTGTTAATATTATTCCTAGGATGTCCAATTTTGGACTTGGCTTATTAATGCTCCTGTTAGGGCTATTGGTTATCTGTATTGGAAGTTATTTTTATATTGGTGCATCCCTTGGGTGTGGCCCCCGTGATGCACTCATGGTGGCACTTGGAAAGCGCATGCCAAAAGTACCCATAGGAGCAATAAGAGCCTTAATAGAAGGTATCGTACTTATTATTGGATGGCTGTTGGGTGCAAAAATTGGCATTGGGACAATAATATCTGTATTTGGCATTGGGCTTATTTTGCAATTCACTTTTAAATTACTACGCTTTGATGTAAAAAATATTAAGCACGAGAGTGTAGCTGATACAGTAAATCAATGTCACTAAAGTGTAAATAATTGCAGCGTATTAAATTACGACTGTAAGTAAACTTCTTTTTTTTGTTCTTGGGGTACGGCAACGATAATACACAAAAAACAGCCACAAGATAGTATTTACCATTTTTTTATGAACTATAAAGCAAAATGGTATTACTATTTTGTGGCTATTAAACAAGTAATTTATTGGGATTTCTCCACTACATATAGGATATTCATTCCGCAGTCAAGAGTTCCTTGTAATTTTGTAAATTCAATCTCTTGCTTTACAATAAGTTCCCAAAACTCTTTATCTTGTCTTGCATTTTCTACTGCATCACTTTTTGATTGAGAAAACAAACCTGCTGAACTTCTTTCTACAATTTTTACTGGAAAATTTGAAAAGAGAGTATCCATTTCAGAACTTCTCATCATATGCACATAGTGCTTACTTGGGACAGGATAATGTTCTTCATCTTGAACCCCTGTATCAAATAACCATTTAGTTGCTTCAATTCCTAATAAGTTTTTTTCATCCCTGATATCATCTAAATAAAATAATGATGCACCTATGAAACTCATGGCTCCGATAATCAGTTTGCCTCCTGGTCTTAACACTCTAAGCATTTCTTCTATTCCGATTAGTTCCTTTTCAAGCAAATAGTTAATGACACCTCCTATGCAAACTACGCAATCAAATGATTCATTTTTCATAGTTGGCATATTAACTACATCCAATATATGAAAATCCTTAATACGATTGTACAATGATAATTCTTTCATCTTTTCTTTATTAAATTCAATTTGATGAGATGATATATCGGCAACAGTAAGTTCTTTGCACATATTTACAATATCTTTCGTATATCTGCCAGACCCTGCTCCAATCTCAAATACGCAATCTGATGGTTTTATATATCTCTTTAAAATATCTAAATGAACACGATATAAAAGTTCTCCGTGTGCATCCCTTTCAAGTCTAGTCCACTCTCTATCGCCAGAATTGTCATAACGATTTCTGGTTATTTCGGGGTTGTAACTCATGAAAACATCTCCTTTTAAAATTTAATAATACAATATCTGTAATGTCACAAATGTCACCTTCATCCATACAACCACCTCCTAAGCGTTTAAATTAGCTTTAGTTCACATTTTGTGACCAATCCGACTTAACTTTTAAGAATATTATACCATCAGATACTATTTTTACAAACCTATGAATGCCACAGTAAGTAGGATTTTTGTGACAGATACTATATAATTTAGGTATAAACCTTTTTTATACATGGTAATAGAAGAAATCAGTAATAACAGCAGCACTGAAGTTTTACAAAAAAAGTATTAATTTAATGGAATTTAGTAATATGATTTATTTGAAAGTTAATTTGAATTCGATGATTATTACGAAGTATTTATTGGAAATGGCAGTAAGAAAAATAATCTTTGAAAATTCAATATTGCGGTATTTGGAGTACAGCCGACATACCTGTAAAAATGATACGCTATATATAATTAGTATCGAAACTGTTGCTATGTAACAGTTCACAGGTGTTGCATCAAGCCTAGTTGTTTTTGAAACATTTCATACATTTTTTTATAACTCCAATGAAACATATTTTAATTGTGTCATTAGTGTACACTTGATGAAATATAGCATTAAGCCCATGTACAAAATTATTATTTTACTTTGGTTAGTTGAAAATAAATGGAAATTTTAATGCTAAGGGAACATTCGATAAACCTTATATTAATACTATTACGTTAAATAATATTACTGAGACATCTATTACGTGGAGTGTTTCAAATGCCAATGAAGAATAAACTATAGAGATATTTGATAGTGAAGGCTTAATATATAATGGACCACTTTTGTCAAATGGTACTTATACTGCAACTGCGTTGAAATCTGATACTGCATATAATGTATATGTAAAGGACAAGAATGGAAAAACAATAGGATATTATATTACGACAACTAAGGGGAAGAGTAATCCTGCGGTTCCTACATCTGCTGAGATTGAAGATGATGATGAGCTAACAGCGAGTGAGCTTACTAAAGAAGTCGAAGATAATGTTTTATTAGGAGTATTGCATCCGTAATGAATGCTGGAATAACTCAAATTAATATGTTAAATAGTGTTCTTTGGAGTTTAGTAAGTCTGGACACTGCTACTAGATACTATTTAGCTATAGCAACTACAAAAGATGAGTTGATTGCAAGAATAGAGGGGCATAAAACAAATGATGTTGCCTACTATGCAGGAAGAACTATAACAGATGCAGCGCTTACTACTGTTGGTATTTGGAGAATGCTTGCTGGTGTTTCAATGATTATTGCTGGTATAGGTGGCGATATTTTATCAGCATTTGGTGGAGCCAAGTTTATTAAGAAGAGGATTATATCCTTGGATAAGATAAAAAGTATTATTTATTGGAGGTTATAAAATGATTAGTATTACTTCATATGAAGAAGAAACTAGCAAGGTTAAAATAAATCAATTAGAGATTAAATGTGGGTTTAGTTTTAGTGAAGAATATGTAGAGTTTCTAGATAAATATAATGGGGGCAAGCCCGAATCAAACATTACTGAATTGCCTAATACTGAAATTAGATCTTTTTTAATAACTTCATTTTATGGCATATGTAAAGAAGCTGTAAATGATATATTTCAGACTTTACAAATATATGAAGGAAGAATTCCCCAAAAGTGTATACCTATCGCTCAAGCGGAAGGTGGTAATCTACTGTGTATGAATTTAGATTCAGATAAGTTCGGATATATATATTATTGGGATCATGATGAGGAACTTAACTTTGAAATTGGGGAGATAAAAATTGAAAATTTATATTTTGTGGCTACCTCGTTTAGAGAGTTTTTTGAAAAAATAAAACCCTATGATACTGAAAATGCTGATTTAAGTGGGTACAATATATTAAGTGTTTCTTCAACAAGTGATGATTACAAGCAATTGCTTAAAGAATATCATGAAAAAAACGCAAATAAGTAATTATATAATAGGCAGTTAGAGTTTTTAGAGTCAATAATCTTGATGAATATTTTTATCAATCTAACTACAAATTTTCAAAAAACTGTGGTTTTAAAATCTAGTTGTTTATTTTCAATGAACGTTAATAATTAAATGGTAGTAAAACTGGAAGCATAATTAGAATTCTGGAGAGAGATGGTAAAGTAATACAAGAAACAACTAAGAAATCATAAAACAAAAGGCTAACATGGGAAATAAAATCCTGTGTTAGCCTTTTCGGGTACAACCAACATACTTGTAAATGTTACCGACTCACCTCCTATAAAAATTAATAGACAGTTTGCCTAAATAAATGAATAGTGTTGAGCCAATTAGAGATATATGAACAATAAAAAATATACGTTCAATTTTGAAAGGTCAGTCAGTAAGAAATGATTTACTTTTCATATTTGGGATTAATGTAGGCCTTAGAATTAGCGATATATTAAAATTGAAGATAGAAGATTTAGTAAAATCAAACTTTAAAACTGTAAAAGATTATGTAATTATTATAGAAAAGAAAACAGGTAAAACAAAGAAGTTCTATATCGGTGATATAGTAAAAAAGCTTATTGAAAATTACATTAAAGAGTTACCTAACTTAACTATGAGTAGTTATTTGTTTCAAAGTAGAAAAGGTGAGAATATGCCTATAACAAGGCAACAAGCATATAGGATTCTTAATAATGCAGCCGAAATGATAGGCCTTGTAGAAAAAAATGAAAAGAAAGTGATTACATCTGGAGAAATAGGAACTTACACCCTTCGGAAAACTTTTGGATACCATGCATATCAAAATGGATCTTCATTAGAATTATTTATGGATATATTTATTCATTCTTCAAAAACGCAGACTTTACGATATATAGGCATTACTGAAGCTCAAAAGCAAGAAGTATATATGCAGTCAAATCTGGGGTAACAATAAAGGGCATCTACTTTGCACCTACTTACACAGATAATCCACTTCTCAAAATTTTAATACTTACTTTTCAGCACATGACACGGATGCTTGTATTACCCAAAAGGTTATGTTAGATAATTCGCATTTTTAAAATAATATTTAATTAATGTCGAATATTGATTATTTTTTTAATTGTTCAATTTATTGGGTTATGCTATCTTTATTATATTCAGATAACAAGTAAGACAATGTAGATTTAACATATAATCTGAAAAGAAAGGTTTAAGTTTAGTATTTTTTGTCAAATAAACAAAGGTGTTAATGATAGCATATTTGTGTACAAATATATATTATCTACATCATTTAAAATTAATATATGTTTTTTATATAATAATTGGATAATAAGTTGAGGGAGTATTTTTAATGAAAAACCTGTCAAAGAATCGGTTTGCTTTTATTATAGTGTTAACCTTACTTTTTACAATGTTTCTAAGTAATTCAGTTTTTGCGTCTGCTGTGTATACTCAGACACCAACTATGAATAACGCATGGGGATTTGCACAAGGAACTGCTCAACAGGTAAAAACAAGATACTGGTGGATGGACTGTCATTACTAATAATAGTTATTCTACTCCCAAAGTTATTAATTTGAACTCTTCTAAAATTTCTGATGCATATACTATGAGGTACACAGTGACTCATGAATTAGCTCATTGTTTTGGTCTATATGATTGTTTAACTTGGTTGGCTGTAAGTTATGATTATTATACAGATTTTGGTACAAGTGCGATATCAACAACAGAAAACAATTTATTTGTAACTAGATATGGGCAATTTTAAAATAATCTTAGGAGATGATTAAATGAGAAAAAAATTAATTGTATTAACATCTGTAATTATAATAGGTTTAGGAATAGGTTTGGTTAAACAAAATTTCAACGCAACTACAGCTAATTCAAAATCACAGACAATAACAAATACGGAATTTACTACTCTAAAGCTAACTGGATTATCTGACTTGAAAAACAGAACAGAAACAATAGTCAAAATTATTGGAACAGATAAATATAAAACAATCGACTATAAAGGTGCACCTTTTATAATAACAACAGTAAAGATTGTCGACGTAATTAAAGGGGACAAAAAATTAAATGAAATTAATATTATACAACATGATGGTGACGTAACACCTAAAAATGGTGAGACATTATTAATGTTTCTAAGGAAAGGCGTAGATAATCCAGATTGTTATATACCAATAGGACTAGGACAAGGAATCTATAAAGTTGTGCCTGCTAAGTCAAACACTAAGTCTAGTGTGGATTCATTAATTTCTACTTCTGATAGTATGATTTTAGAGCCACAATCCATAGTGAATGACGATATTTTAAAAGATTTAAATGGAAGCTATAAAGATGTAAGAAATAGGTTAGCTCAATAATCAAGAACGTTTATAGTTTTGTGTGAACTTGAAAAGAAGGGATAATCTTATTTGAAATTACTATAGGAATTTATTTCTATAGTAATTTTTTTGTGGTATAGGGGTGCATACATCTTTTAGCAGAAAATATACTCTAAGCTAACTATTAGGCTTAATACCATCAAGCCTGTTATAAAGTGCAAATTAACTTTTATAAATTGGATAAAATATACGATCGTTTATGGAACCATATTCCTTAGAGTGCATTTTGTAGGTTTCGTTGGCTGCACCTCTAAAATAAGAATAATTGTCCTATTACTGTTTTTCACGAATAGTTGTTTTTCCACTAAATGTTTCTTATAAAATATTGAAGACTACTTTAATCATTGTATGTTATTAGAGTTTTTTTACTTTGCCCCTGGGTGTAATTATCTATACTGTTGTGTATAGAAGTGCCTTAAAGAGCCAACTTCAACGTTATTTACATATAATCAAGGAGAACACCTTGTTGGGGAATACTGTTCCAATGCATGGAATTAAATGATGATATTATTTCGAGAGATAAGTTCGAAAGTGTAAATCAGTTCGCCACATGAAGGATTCAAAACAACTTAATAAATAGTAAATTTGGTGATTTTAAAAAATAAGTTGAAATACATTTTAAAGCATTATATGCTGAATTCAGGCATCGATGTACTCTATTAAAAGAGAAGGTAAGTTATGGATATTAATATTGAAATAATATCATCATATAAAATTGCTTATATACGAAAAACAGGTCCTTATGGTTCAGAGAATGTGCAAATAATGGAACAATTAAAAAGTTGGGCTAGAGAAAAAAACTTATTTAATGAAAGTTCAATTATATTAGGAATAGCCCAAGACAACCCTCAATTCACAGAACCTAAAGATTGTCGTTATGATACATGTTTAGTTGTTTTGGATGAATTTAAGGTTTATAACAAGTATATTAATTTTGGAAAAACTATTAGTGGAAAATATTGCGTATTTAAAATAAGTCATACGGTAGATGCTATGCAAAAAGCATGGATGGAGATATTTTCGGAGTTATCAAAAAGAAATTATGAATTTGATGATAAAAGACCTATTCTTGAACGCTATGCAATGCAGATGATAAATAAACATTATTGTGAAATTTGTGTACCAATATCATAAAAGAATATTAAAACAAATTTCAGGGAACAGATAATAGTAAGCGATGGAACACATACCGTTACCTAAAAAAGGAGCTCCACATTATTATGTGAAGCTATATGTTTTAATAAAATCCTTCTTTTGCAATTTTCTTTATGTAGTTATACTGTTTTCGAATAAGTTTCTTAAACTCAGAGTCTGATAAATCGTTATATATAGCTATGCCTTCTTCATAAATACATTCATATATCAATTCACAATAATCATCATCTTCTCGATGCATTTTTTTGTATTGTTGCTCCAGCTCATATGGAAAATCAAGGGTATAAGCTATTCCATCAATTTCCCCACTAAGAAATTCCTTTGTCATATTCATCATGTAGTCAATATTAGGCTGACTCACTGCAAGGTTCCTCCCTTTTGTTTATCTCTGTTTCTGCTCTATTTATTCTACATTCAAGCTGTACTTTATCTGCCCAAGGCAAATATTCATCAAGCACAGAAGAATTTGATGCAAAATTACTATTGGGAAACTTTCGGAAGAGATATTCAAGATATTTATAAGCATCCAAATTATTGGCTGTCGCCGTATTTATAATGCTAAATACAGTAGCTGATGCATCTGCCCCCTCTGGCGAATCAGAAAACAGTGAGTTTTTTCGTTTGATAGCTACGGGTTTCACTGCAATTTCCGATAAATTGTTCGATAAAGGTATTCTTCCGTCAAGCAGAAAATTGGTAAAGTATTTTTTATGATTTAGTGTATATCCCAAAGCTTTCTTCAAGTAGTCTTGATTAGTAAAGGTATTTTCTGCCCATGCAAAAAAGTCATCCAGTACAGGGACACTATATATAAGTATATTCTTTTTTCTTTCCTCGGGTAATAATTCTTTCCATCTTCTTTAAAAACCACACACATCTTTCATTTAAGCGTTGAGCTAATGCCTGATTTGAAATAACTACGCCTATTTTTGCACTAAGTTTTGTACATAAGGTAACAAGCGTATTATTTGCAACTTCTACATCCATAAAACAGCATAATCAAACGAATTCATTTGATTTAACCTTACCATTTCTCTTCACAAACCCTGTTTCTCTAGCTATTTGTTCAATCTCATCTTTTGAAAAACATTTTTTAAGTTCATCTGCAAAAAAACTTATTTTCTCATCCAATCCTAATCTCTTCTCTTTTATCATTTGTAAGTTCCCCCAATGATGTATTTTTATTGTCTTATAAATAATAACGTTTCTACAGATGGGGGGCTTTATTTTTATAGAAGTCTTTTAGCTTGATGGCTATGTTGCGATATCCCAATAAGTAATTTAGAGATCGGGATAGCTTTTGTGTTGTTCTTTAGTCAATGCAAGAGCTGGTTATATTTATAATAACTTACCATATATAGAATATAATCTAATTATAGAAAATTATGTTTCCAATTGTAAAAAAAACTGATATATTATGTATAGACTTTTTTAAAAAGTGTATTGTACTTCTAGAAAGGGGGAAAGCATGAAAACATTTATAAGAATGATGTCATATTATATATATGTAATCATGACTAATCTAAAATTTACTAGAGCCATACTGATGATTTACATATTGAATCAGGGCGTGAGTATAGTAGAATTCAGTATCATCCAAATAGTATTCAATCTAGTGAAGATATTAAGTAACTTTCCAACGGGAGTCATATCAGATTATATCAAGAGAAAACAGTCTATAGCGATTGGTGCAACGCTCAATGGTATAGTCTTTCTAATCATTTATCTGATATCCCTCTATAATGTGAATAATCATTTTTGGTTGTTCATGATTTTGTTCAGTTTGAACGCAATTGGTACATCATTTATGATGGAATCAGACCAAGCACTTTTGTACGATTACCTTGTAAAGAATGGTAGAAAGGATGATTATGTGAAGATCTTTAGTCGAAAAGAAGTCTTAGCGACTGCGTTTCTTACCTTAGGGACAGTGATAACTGGTTATGTATCTGAAATCTCACTTGCAATACCATTTCTAATGCAGGCAGTGACGTTCTTCATTGCAAGCTATGCAATACTGAGTTTCCCGGAAGAAAAGAAGCCAAGTGAAGACAGCAGGAGACCGAAGATTCTTGAGATCGCAATCCATGGCATACAGTATGTAAGAAACAGCAGTAAAATTATTATGCTCATTGTTTTCCTTGCATTGGTTGTAGCAAGTACAGATGGTGTGGTTATGTTCACTCAGGGTTACTTTGATGATATTGGTATGAGCATGAAGCTAATTGGATATATCTACTCGGGAAGTA
Source organism: Clostridiaceae bacterium (assembly GCA_014380625.1). GTDB lineage: Bacteria > Bacillota > Clostridia > Clostridiales > Clostridiaceae > JACMJL01. The sequence goes on along the minus strand of JACMJL010000004.1, from coordinate 2,461 downwards.
CGCTATTGAGTATGCTGGCATCACTGCTGTCACAGAAGGTAAATCAACTCAAGCTTGTGAACATCGTAAGTCTGGTATTTGGGTTGTTTGTCGTAGGAATCGGTATGCTGATGACCCACAACTATTGGATAATCAGTATAGGTTTCTTGATAGTGTACATAACGATAGACTTGATTGAACCACCTATACTTGGTCTTCTGAATAATGAAGTACCGAATGAGATTCGGACAACCATACTGTCGTTGTTAGGAACGATAAGAAACGCTATCGCAATGGCTTTGTATCTGGTTTACGGGGTAGTAAGTCAGGTGAGTGGATACCATAGCATGTATCTGGTGCTTGGACTAATCATCTTCGTATCGTTCATTGGTATATACTACTATTATTTCAGATTTGTAAATTGCAGTAATAAAATAATTTAAGATAAGGTGGGAGATAAGATTGAGATCTGATAATCCAACGAATTTCTATGGAACATATCTGTACGATAGCAAAGAGATTGAGGCTGTTGAGGCAGTCATACGGTCTAAGTCACTTTTTAGATATTATGGCCCTTGTCTTTTGGATAAGAACCTTGAATTTGAGGAGATGCTGAGAGAGTACTTTGGAGTAAACCATGCTCAGACAGTTAGCTCTGAAACCGCAGCACTGAAATGTGCTTTAAAAGCAATAAACATAAACATTGGAGATGAAGTCATTGTCCCTAGTTATGGGTTCATAGCAACAACTGGAGCGGTCTTGGCTTGTGGCGGTATCCCCATATTCTGCGATATTGATGACTTGTAAAACGTCAAATTATACCTAGTTGAAACGTCATTTTATTTCTATTATTAGCAGGTGATTAAAGTCAAAATATGCCTATAAAAAAAGAGTAACAATAATAGCTACCCAATTATGTTAGTTTAAATCAATATGTTCAGCTACAGCTTTTAAGGCGTGACCCACTGTTATAGCATCTACTTTATTCATAAGTGTACGTAAACGCTCAGAGTTCCAAAATAAATCATTCAAGGTATAGAGATGACAGCCTATATCATAATCAGGAATACAAGCAAAATTACCATAATTCGTTTTTCCTATAACTACTATAAACCCACTTCTACTTTCAATCTTAAACTCATAGTGGAGATGTTTATCACTGCTCATATTTTCCATATAATCTTTTATGCTTTTAAACATATCACTCTTACGAGAACAAGGTTCTAATTCTAATGAAATACAAAATTGACGATAAAATTCAGTAGTACTTACAGTAGTAAAACATAGATAAATAACTTTTGTTAAGTTAGGATTAATTTTCTAGGAAAAACATCTTAATGCAAAAGTTTTTCCACTCCCAGCTGAAGCTGTAAATAGTCCAATGCCTCTGTTTTCATTAAGGTAATCAAGTCTTGATTCCATTATCTTTTTATTTTTAAAGAATTGACAAAAGTAATTATTATGAGTATAATTAAAGACAAATACAGTCTGCAATGTCTTTAAGGAGGTTTTACATTGAAATATTCAAAAGCGACTAACTATGCACTTCATATTGTTTTATATATGATTAAATATGATAAGAATGATAATTTGAGTTTACAGCCATTAGCAAACAATTTCAATATATCTGCTACATATCTTTCGAAGATTTTAACACAGTTAGTAAAAGCTGGAATAATCCAGTCTACTTCAGGAGTGAATGGTGGTTATTCTCTTCGTAAAAAGAAGGATGATATTTCATTCCTGGATATAATCGAAGCAACTGAAGGAACTGGAGCATTATTTAATTGTGACTTACAAGAGGATGATAATTGTCCTATAGTGAAAGTAATGGCAGAAGCAGAAAATATGATGGGGAAGTATCTTCAAAATAAAAAGCTTTATGAAGTGATTGAAATACAAGAGCCAATATAATAGGTGAAAATATTGATTTTTACCTATTATATCATGGTTTGCAACCCTTTACGTTTTAATTATAGATATTAAATGTATTTAATACATTTAATATGTTTAATATATATGAAAAGAAAATTCTAAGCAAGTAAAACTGAAGAACTTTCAAAAGGAGGACAATTATGAAAAATCATCAACACAATTCAAAAAAAACAGAACAGTTAGAAAGAAAAATTAAATTTTTAGACGGGGTTGAAAGAAGAAAGGAGTTTCCACCCGAAGAGGTACTTCAAATGCTAGCTATTAAAAAAACTGATAATATTTTAGATTTGGGAGCAGGTACAGGATATTTAACAATCCCGGCAGCGCAAATGGTACATGAATTAGTTTATGCGCTAGACATGGATGAAAAGATGTTAGAGATTATAGATTGTAAGGCACAGGATGAAAGTATTACAAATATTCAATTGGTTAAAGGAAGCATTGATAACATTCCACTACCAGATGATTCAATTGATATTGTGCTTGCTTCTTTGGTTTTACATGAAATAAAACCTTTATCTACTACGTTGCAGCAAATTAAACGTGT
>JACMJL010000253.1 GCA_014380625.1 Clostridiaceae bacterium | reverse complement strand
CAAAGAATGTTGAACCACCAGTAAAGTCCCTGAATTATGTTGTTTCGACCAAATATAAACGGTTCTTCGGTACTTTTTATGCTAAACTGTTAAATAAAATGCCAAGTTAATAGGCATCTAATTCGGAAATTGTCAAAGTTTCTAAATCCATACCCTGAACGCTTAATCAGCTTTAGTTTGTTATTAATTCCTTCTACAGTACCGCTTGTTGTCCTATTATCAAAGTAAGCGACGATTTCACTAAACCAACGAATAATAGTATTGTTACTATTTGGGAAGTATTTCTTAGCTTTTGATAACCAAATACCTAGTTTAAAAGTTGCCGAATACCAATCCTTTGTGTTATTGAAAATTTTCCTAATCTTTTCTTTAAATTCGTGCATCTCCTTCAAAATAGGCGATATATCTTTAACTTGAATCAGTTTATTTAATTGTTCCTCATTTAATTTATCTTCATTCTTAAGCAAGGGATATTTACTATTTTTCAACCCTGCCAATATTTCTTCATACTTAGATTTTTCTGTGGTATTTGCTTTCTTAATTAAATCTTCTGCTTGGCGTTTTTCTCTTTTTCTTTGGGTATCTAATTCTTTATTAATCTGTGTCATTACGTGAAATCTATCGGCTACTACTTGAGCGTTTGGCATTAATTCTGCCACTAATTTTTTATAGCCAGTCCACAAATCTATACTGACTTCTTCTATTTTTTCTAAAATCTCTGTTCCCCACTCCATAAGGGTTTGTTTAATTATTTCTTGTGTTCGTCCGCTTAAGATTGTAATTAGTTTACCTTGATCTAAATCAACTAATACAGCGCAGTAATTACCATGACCTTTTTTTAGGGCTATTTCATCAATTCCTAATCTTTTTAAATTTATAGGTTTTAAATTTGGTAATTCTTCTGAGGCATCTTTTAGCATTCTTTCTATTTCGTCTTTTGTAACTATACCTTTTGATGCTACACTATGAATATCATTTTCTAAAACTTCTTGTATAATCTTATGGGCAAGGCGTTTTGTATAAGTTCTTTTCTTTTTTACAAAATCTAAATATTCACTAAAAGGTTTTTTACATTGCTCACATTTAAACTGCCGTCTATTAATTTCTAAAAATACTTCTTTTCCTCCAAAAGGGAGGTCTTTAATAATATGTCTATGATTTTGATGTAATTTATGGCTGGTTGTGCCACATTTAGGGCAGATACTAAATGGCTTTTCTTGTTCGACTTGTAAGATCATCCCAATTTCAACATAAAGACGATGTGATATAACTTTCACACCGCTTAAATCAAGAAGCTCTGTTAGAATTTTAATATCTCTTTTACCAGTCATAACTCTAGAATTAACTAAAAATACTCTTAACTGTATTTATAGTTAATAATAAATGTTCTATATATGTCAATCATTGCAGCACTCTTGTCTATTTATTGATACACTTTTTAAAATTATTTAGTACATCAGACTAATAGTTTGGCATAACAAGTACCGAAGAACCTAATTTTTTTGCTTTTACCATTAGTTTTAAAAATTCCTGGTTTAGTACCTTGAAGACGTACCTCCACTTCTAACTCGCTACCGTAACGTAGTTTGGTAGCAGCAGCTGTTATTGGCAAAACTGATGTTTTTAATATGGGACTCACAAATTCCAACTATCTCCGTTTCTACGAGGTGCGCTATCCTACATTAGGCGGCGCTGT
>JACMJL010000252.1 GCA_014380625.1 Clostridiaceae bacterium | reverse complement strand
TGCGCCATATCTGTGCTAACAATTAAAGTCTTTATGCCTTCCATTGAAGCCTTCAGAGCATGAGCTGCAGCGGTGCTTGTTTTACCAACTCCGCCTTTTCCAGTAAAAATTATAATTCTTTTCATATTATCCCTCCTAATTTTAATTCTTTAATTGAATAGTTCTCCTTACGAAGTACTTTTTTTAAAAATAACTCAGATATACTGAGCTATTCAATAATTATTCTTTTTAATCTTTTAACAGGAATCTCGTCTTCTTTAACTGGATTTTTACTTTCTTTTAAAACGCCAAGTACTTTCTTATAAATACTTAAAGCTGAAGAAATTTCCTCCTCAGTAAGTTTGCCGTAAATCTTAAGAACATATTGGGTAATCATAGCCTTTTCCTTCTGAATTACCATGCTTGCAGCCTCTGTTAATGTTATTAAAACTATTCTTCTATCTGTAGCACTTCTTATTCTTTCTACCATCAGCTTTTTTTCTAGTCTTGCAATAACCCCTGTGGCAGTATTTAATGGTGCTACTATATATTCTGCTATTTCTGTCATGTTAGCATTGTTTTTTCTGTACAAGAATAATAAAGCTAGTATTTCATTTTTAGAGAAATCTAAGAATATATCACTCCATTGTTCTGGAAAAAATAAAACCTTAAACTCATCAATATAATTAAAAACAATATCTTCTATTTTGCTTATATCCATAAATGTCCTCCAAATTAGTTCTTGTTAAGAACTAATTTAATTCTATCATCGAAGTATTATCTTGTCAATATTATTATCTTAATAGATGAATAATATTGTGAAGATTATGCAAACTAACCTATGTTTTCATATTTCATATTTCGGTAATATTAAATTAACTTTATATTTATTAATATATTTTTAATTATTTTGCAATACATTTTAAAAGTGTTATTATACATTTAGAACTATAAATTAGTACTTATTGTCGCATAATTGAGGGAGTTGTTATTTAGCACATGGAATTATTAAGTTTGAGGAAAAAGTCATCCTATTCAATAAAGTCAAATTTTATATATATATTAAATGATAAATTGGGCTTATTTGTCTTTTTATTTATTATTATAGAATCTTTATTATTCACAAATATTTTATTAAGTAATGGTGCTTCTAAAATATCCGTTAACTTTTACTCCTTATATAACCTATATCTTTATATTTCATTTACTTTGATACTATTAAGTTTCACTTATTTATTTTCAAGAAGAATTCGATATTGGCTGTTAATAATTATTAAACTACTTTATTCCACATTATTAATAGGTGATTTGTGGTATTATAGAGGTTTTCAAAATTTTTTAAGCTTTCACAATTTAGGTGAAACTGAGAATATTAGTAATCTTAGTGGTACAGTTTTTGCAATGACTAGGCATATTGATATAATTTTTGTTATTGAAAACATTATAGTTTTAATTATTGCTTTCTTTTTGAGAAAAAAATATAATTCTCCTGAAAAGCAAAAGGGAGTATTTATGGTTGTGTTTCTTATACCATTTTTAATCCTAATCTCTTTGCACTTATTTCTTGATTTTAATGGAAGTGATTCTAATAGACCAACTCTTTTTAAAACTCAATTTATTCCTTCTGCCACAATGAATGTGCTTACTCCAATTGGTTATCACTTTTATGATACTATAGTATACATTAAAGATAATATGCCCTTTAAATTAACTAGTTATCATAAAAATGAAATTGAACAATGGTTAGATTATAAAAATGAAGATTTACCTGCTAATGGATTTACAGGAATGTTCAAAGGAAAAAATTTAATATTTATACAAGTAGAGTCCTTGGAAAACTTTGTTATAAATCAAAGTTATGAGGGGCAATCTATAACTCCTAACTTAAATAAACTATTGAAAAACAGCTTTTATTTCTCAAATCTCTATGAACAAGTTAACAATGGAAACAGTGGTGATGCTGATTTAATGGTTAATGCTTCTGTTTTACCTCTTCGTAGAGGTAGTACATTTTCTAGATTTCCACAAAACCAGTATAATACACTTCCTGCCCTTTTAAAGGAAGAAAGTGATTATTTTTCTAGAACAATACACGCTGCCAGCGGAGATATATGGAATTTAAGTCGAGGTTTGGAAAGTTTCAGTTTTGATGAAGCTTGGGATATTAAAGATTTTAATGATAGCGAAATTTTTAATATGGGGGTTACGGACGAAAGTTTTCTTAATAAAGTTGCTACTCTACCCCAGAAGGATAAAATGCCATTTTATTATTATGCTGTTACGGTTACTAGTCATGTACCCTTTGCACTTGCTGATGACATGAAGGGTTTAAAACTTAAAGCAGATTTTGATAAAACCGCTATGGGAGCATATTTCCAATCCGTAAATTATGCAGATAAACAAATAGGCAACTTCATTAAAACATTAGATGCTAAAGGTATTCTTGACAATACTGAAATAGTAATAATGGGAGATCATTCTGGTGTTCATAAATACTATGAAGATGAGGTTAATAGTCTAGCAGAAAAGGAGTCTTGGTGGGATAACGATTCTAAAGTTGCTTTTATGATTTATGATAAAAATCTTAAAGGAAAAGAGATTAAAACCATTGGTGCACAAATAGATGTACTTCCAACTCTAGCCTCTTTAATGGGGATAAATGAAGCTAAATATAAAAATACGTCTATTGGAAGGAATCTTTTAAATACTAATAAAGACTATGCCCTATTAAATGATGGAACCATTATAGGTGCTGATAAATTATCACCTGAAGATATTCTTCATATTAAAAAGTCCTTTGATATCTCGGATTCTATAATACAAACGGACTATTTTAAATCAAGATAATTTCTACTTAGCAACTCTAATGCTAGCAACAAAAAAATCCTAGCACTCTTACGGAAATATTAAGAGTGCTAGGATTTTTATAACCAGCTAGCATTAGAGCATTTTAATTTATAGCATCTTTTATTTCCACAGAAAAATCATATACTCTCTTTATTATTTCTTCCTGTGTTCCAACTTCTGCCACTAATTTTATTATTGCACTTCCTACAATTATGGCTTCACAATAAGGTGCATAGGTCTTTGCCATTTCTGCATTTGAAATACCAAAGCCAAGGGCTTTAGGCATATCAGTGTAACTTGAAATTAAGTCCATATATTCTTTAATGTCTGTATTAAGTTTTTGCCTCGTGCCTGTCACACCATTTACAGAAACACAATAAACAAAACCTTTTCCCAAATTAGTTATTGCTTTAATTCTATCATTGGAGGTTGGAGCTACCATTGGAATTATACAAATATCATATCTATCTGCTATTTCTATTACCTCAGCCCGTTCTTCTAAGGGAAGATCCGGAATTATTAACCCATCAACTCCTACTGCTTTACATCTCTCAAAGAACCTTTCAGGTCCATATTTGAATACAGAATTATAATAAAGTAGATATATTAGTGGAATCTGGGTCTTTTCTCTTATTTCTTTAACTTTGTCCATAATGGAGTTTATTTTAGTTCCATTTGCTAAGGCTCTTGTAGAAGAGGCTTGTATTACGGGTCCATCTGCCATAGGGTCAGAATATGGGATTCCTAATTCAATAATATCTGCTCCAGCCCTTTCAAGTGCCAAAACTAATTCTAGGGTAGTATCTAAATCTGGGTCTCCTGCGGTTACAAAAGGTATAAAAGCCTTTTGATTTTTTTCCTTAAGATAATTAAACTTTTCAACTATTCTATTCATAATTTCACCCCCAATAATGCTGCTACCGTATTTATATCCTTGTCGCCTCTTCCAGAAAGATTAATAATAATTATTTTATCCTTTGATAGAGTTGGTGCTAATTTCAATACATAAGCAACAGCGTGGGAACTTTCTATAGCTGGTATTATTCCCTCTATCCTTGAAAGTTCCATAAAGGCATTAATAGCCTCCTCATCTGTAGCTGAAACATATTGTGCTCTGTTAATATCATGTAAATAAGCATGTTCAGGTCCTATTCCTGGATAATCAAGGCCTGCTGATATTGAATATACGGGCATTATTTGACCATCTTCATCTTGAAGCACATAAGTCTTCATTCCATGAATTACACCGATATTTCCCTTGGATATAGTTGCGGCATGTTGATCAGTATCTAGTCCTTTTCCTGCGGCCTCAACTCCAACAAGCTTTACGGAGACATCCTCGATAAAAGGATAGAATATACCCATAGCATTACTTCCACCACCAACACAAGCTATAACATAATCTGGCAATCTATCTTCCTTACTTAATATCTGAGCTCTTGCCTCATCTCCAATAACCCTTTGAAAATCTCTAACCATGGTTGGATATGGATGTAACCCCATTGTTGAGCCTATAACATAAAAGGTATCCGCCACGGTGCTAACCCAGTTTTTCATGGCTTCATTTACAGCATCTTTTAAGGTACTGGTGCCTGTGGTAACCGAGGTAACCTTAGCTCCTAGTATCTTCATCTTAAAAACATTTAAAGACTGTCTTTGAATATCTTCTTCACCCATAAATATTTCACATTCAAGCCCAAACATAGCAGCTACCGTAGCTGTTGCAACTCCATGTTGCCCAGCACCAGTTTCTGCTATTATTCTTTTCTTTCCCATTCTAATAGCTAGTAGAATCTGTCCTAAAACATTATTAATTTTATGAGCTCCTGTATGGTTTAAATCTTCTCTTTTTAAATATATTTTTGCTCCACCTAATTTTTCTGTAAGGTGCTGGGCATAGTATAGAGGAGTCTCTCTTCCTGAGTAATCTTTAAGATAGTACTTATATTCTTTTATAAACTCAGGGTCCGCTATAGCTTTTTCATACTCCTTCTCAAGTTCTATAACTGCATTCATTACTGTTTCAGGTGCATATTGTCCTCCGTATTTTCCAAATCTACCCTTCATGTAATTTCCTCACCTTTCTTATAAAGTCTTTTATTTTTTTATAATCTTTAAATCCATCTGTTTCTACTCCACTAGACACATCTACTCCGTAAGGTTTTAACTGTAAAATTCCCTGTTCAACATTTTTATTAGTCAATCCACCAGCTAACATAATGGAGGCACCCTGGATTTTTTCTTTTATAAGGTTCCAATCAAACTTTTCCCCGGAACCAGCAATACTGTTATCTAATAGAAATTTATCACAGGTATAATTTCTAATCTGAGAAATACTTTCAGAGTTATTAATCCTTAGTGCTTTCCAAATTTCGTAACCCTTAAACTTATCTATATATTCCTGGTTTTCTTCACCATGAAACTGAAGTACCTGAAGTTTTAACTTTTCTGCAATTTCTAACACAGTTTTGGAATCCTCATCCACAAAAACTCCAACTTTTTTTATGTTTTCGCTTAAATTCTTAGTTAAAATAAAGGCATGTTCCTTATCTATCCTTCTCTTACTTTTAGCAAAAACAAATCCCATATAATCTGGCTGTAACTCATTAATATACTCTATATCTTCAGGTCTTCTTATGCCACAAATCTTAACTTTACTCATGGCGGGCTCTAAGAAAGGCTTTTACACTATCAGGTTTTCTCATAAAGGACTCTCCAATTAACACTGCATTGACTCCAATGGACCTTAGATACCTAATGTCTTCAATAGAACTTACTCCACTTTCTGATACTATAATTTTCTCCTTTGGGATATACTGCATTAGCCTTTCTGTAGTATGAATATCTACATGAAAATCATTTAAATCCCTATTGTTTATACCAATTATTTGACACCCACTTTCTAAGGAAAACTCTATTTCCGTCTTATCATGTACCTCTACCAAGCAATGGAGTCCTAGGGATGTTGCAAGTTCATAATAAGCCTTCAACCTATTCTTAAGTACTGCAGCGATTAGTAAAATTGCATCAGCCCCTAAGAAAACGGACTGATATATTTGATATTCATCTATAATAAAATCTTTTCTTAATATGGGCATAGAAGCATTTTCTTTAACTAGTCTTATATTTTCATCATTTCCCAGGAAATACTTTTTCTCAGTTAATACTGAAATTGCATCCACTTTATATTTTTCATAGTTTAAAGCAATCTTTATAGGATCAAAGTCTAAAGCAATTATTCCCTTTGAGGGGGAAGCCTTTTTTACTTCCGCTATAATGGACATGCCAGTCCCTTTAAGCGCTGCCTTAAAATCTCTTATTTCTCTATATTGTATATTAGTTAAAGCTTGCAACGGCGTTTTTGCTTTTTCTACTTTAAGCTGTAGTTCTTTATTTTGAACTATTTCTTCTAATATATTCATTATAATCTTAACTCCTGTAATTTACTAAATGCCCTACCGGAATCAATTAATTCCTGTGCTAAAACCACCCCTTCTTTAATAGTTTCGCATACTTTTCCTACATATAACGCTGCTGCAGTATTTAAAACCACAATGTCTCTTTGTGGCCCTTTTGCTCCCTTTAAAATGTTTAATATTATTAATGCATTATCCTTGGCCGTGCCGCCACTTATGTCCTCAGCAGTAGCTCTTCTAATATGGAAATCTTCTGGACATATTTTATAATCTGTCACATTTCCATCCTTTAATTCGCTTACATAGGTAAATCCTGTGCTGGTTATTTCATCTAATCCATCTTCACCATGTACCACAAGTGCTCTTTCTGCTCCCAGTTTTCCTAAAACTCGAGCCACTGGATTAGTCAGTTCCTTACTAAAAATCCCAAGAACCTGACCTTTTGCAAAAGCAGGATTTGTTAATGGTCCTAGAATATTAAAAATAGTTCTAGTTCCAATCTCTCTTCTTGATGCTGCAGCATTTTTCATAGCTGAGTGATAGCTTTGAGCAAATAGAAAGGCCATGCCTTTTTCCTCTATTAACTCCACTGCCTCCTCAGGTTCTACATTTATATTAATACCTAGTTCAGTTAGCACATCTGCACTTCCGCTTTGACTTGACACTGCTCTATTACCATGTTTAGCAACCTTAACACCCCCTGCCGCGGCAATTATTGCTGAAACGCTTGATATATTAAAAGTCTTACCTCCGTCCCCACCTGTTCCACAGGTATCAATAGCATACTGGCTTTTTAAATTTATATGCTTTGCATTATCTCTCATAGCCCTTGCACAACCAGTTATTTCCTCTAAAGTCTCACCCTTCATCCTTAAACCCACTAAGAAACCTCCTATTTGAGAAGGAGTAACTTCTCCCTTCATTATTCCATTCATAAAAAAATAAGCTTCTTCCTCTGTAAGGTCTTCCCTTGCTATAATCTTACTAATTGTCTGTTTTAACACTACAAATCACCTCCACAAAATTTTTAATTATAAGCTTTCCTTCTTTTGTAAATATTGATTCTGGATGAAATTGAAGTCCATATATCTGAAATTCTTTATGCTTTAGTCCCATTACTAAACCATCTTTAGTTTCTGCAGTTACCTCTAATTCTTCCGGTAGTGTATCTCTTTCAACAATTAAAGAATGATACCTCATTACTTGCAAATCATCTATTAAATCTTTAAATAAGCCATCACCATTGTGCTTAATAATAGAGGTTTTCCCATGTTTTATTTCAGGTGCACTAATAACTTTTGCCCCATAAGCACAACCTATAGCTTGATGCCCTAGACATATACCCATAATAGGAACTATGGCCTGAAAAGCTTTTATAACTTCAATACTTAAGCCTGCATTTTCTGGTCTCCCAGGTCCTGGAGAAATAATTATGCCTTTTATAGGTAGACTTTTTAATTCATTAATTGTAAATTCATCATTTCTTATAACTTTTACATCTTCATATATTTCTCCCACATATTGATATAGATTATAAGTAAATGAATCATAGTTATCAATTATTAAAATCATTACAATACCTCCCTTAAGGCCATAGTTTTGTTTAAGGTTTCAGCATATTCTTTTTCAGGAACAGAGTCATAAACTATTCCTGCTCCAGCTTGAACGTAGGCAAACTCCTCTTTGAATACTATTGTTCTTATGGCGATGCAGGTATCCATATCCCCATCATAGGAAAAATAACCAAAAGCACCTGAATATATACCGCGTCTTACGTTTTCTAATTCATCAATAATCTCCATAGCCCTTATCTTAGGAGCCCCAGAAACGGTACCTACAGGTAAACAGGAGGCAAGGGCATTAAAACAATTCAATCCTCTCCTTAAGTTGCCTGAAACCTTTGAACATATATGCATTACATGAGAAAATAACTCTACTTCCATAAACTTATCTAGCTTTACGGTTCCAAATTCACTAATTCTACCTATATCATTTCTACCTAAGTCTACCAACATTAAGTGTTCCGCCAGTTCCTTCTCATCCTTTAACAACTCTTCTTTTAGTTTTTCATCTTCCTTTGCATTTTCTCCTCTTGGCCTAGTGCCAGCTATTGGATTTGTTATTACTATATTTTTTTCAACTTTGACTAAGCTTTCTGGAGAAGCACCTGCTACTTGATAGTCTTCAAAATCAATATAAAACATATAAGGAGATGGGTTGCTTCTTCTAAGTCTTCGATATACTTCAAAGGGGTTTACCTTGTTTCTAATTTTAAGCCTTTGAGATAATACTACTTGGAAAATATCTCCCGCAACTATATAGTCCTTTGCTTTATTAACAAGCTGGCAAAAACCTTCTTTGTCATAATTAGAAATTACATCTTTTTCTTGTGATACTTCAATTAATTCATGATTAATGGACTCTTCCTTAATTATTGTCTTCATTTCATTTAATTTATTTAAAACAGCTTCATACTTTTCATCCTCTTCTGGAAATACATTATAAACTAGGAGTAACGTATGCTTAAAATGGTCATAACAAATGAATTCTTTATAAAAAAGTAAACTAGCCTCTGGTAAATTTAATTCATCAAGGTTGTCATCCGGTAATTTCTCATATTGTCTTATTACGTCATAACCTATATAGCCAATTGCTCCTCCAATGAAAGGTAATTCTAAATCTAATTTTTCATAGGCTTTAATTAAATGACCTTCAGCATAATCTAAAATCTTGCCTTTTTCTTTCTTGGTTTCTCCATTCTTTGTAACTCTTATATTTTCACCCAAGCAACTTAATCTCATATAAGGCTCGCTTCCCATAAATGAATATCTTCCCTGGTCCTTTGCAGTTGAAGCGCTTTCTAACAAGAATTTATATCTTCCTTTTAATTTATAAAAAATGTTTACCGGTGTAAGTTCATCCCCATTAATTTTAATAAACATTGGAAAAATTACCTTCAAAGACCTTTTCTCCCCAAATTCCTTTTCAGTTAAATTAACCATTCTATTTACCCCCCTTATTTATTTTTCTATAAAACAAAAAACACTTCATCCTGCTAATGGGACGAAGTGACCGCGGTGCCACCCATATTAGCTATTTAGTCCTACAAAAAAACAAAAACACTTCATCCCACTAAAGGACGAAATGCAAAATTTCGTTATACCACCTAAATAACTATCTTTGTCAGGTACAGATTCCTCGATACCCTGTCTTTTTAACGGTAGACTTTCCGGTAAATGCTACTACTACTTCGCATCACATCTCACAGACCCATTCAATAAAGTCTACAGTACCCAGCTTCCACTGCCCCAGGTTCGCTTAAACTAAACTTCCTTATCTACTCTTTCTGCTCATCGATATTAGATATTGTTATTATAATACATCCTTAATTAATACTTGTCAACAAGTATTTTACCCCTTAGAATTTCCTCGAAAGCTTCTTCTGTCACTGGCTTACTAAATAAAAACCCTTGAGCTTTATCACAGCCTTGATCCTTTAAGAATTCCAGTTGTGCAATATGCTCAACTCCTTCAGCAACTATTACCAAAGCCATACTATGAGCCATTGAAATAATAGCTCTTGCGATAGCCGCTTCTTTTGAGCATTTATCAATATCATCCACAAAAGACTTGTCTATTTTTAGTATATTTATTGGCAATATCTTTAAATAATTTAAAGAAGAGAATCCCGTACCAAAATCATCCAGTGAAATGCATATTCCTCTAGCAATTAGTTTCTTTAACACTATTAAAGTATAATCTAGATCCTCCATAGCAATACTTTCCGTAATTTCAAGCTCCAACCACTGAGGTTCTAATTTAGTTTCCTCTAAAATACCTTCAATAATTTCCATTAAATTTTTCTGCTTAAACTGTTTTGCTGATAAGTTTACAGCTACTCTTTTGTGAGCATAACCCTTGTCCTGCCATTCTTTATTTTTTCTACATGCAGTTCTAAGTACAAACTCACCAATTGGTATAATTAAACCAGTTTCTTCTGCAATGGGGATAAAATTCATAGGTGATATTAGCCCTAAGGTTGGACTCTTCCATCTTACTAGTGCTTCCATTCCAACCATCTCTCCAGACATTATATTAATTTGTGGCTGATAATACACTACAAATTCATTATTTTTAATTGCTTTTCTCAGGTTTTTTTCAAGTTTTGACTTTTCAAGCATACTTGTATTCATTTCTTTAACGAAAAATTGATAGTTATTTTTTCCTACCTCTTTAGCAGAATACATTGCTGTATCTGCATTCTTTAATAAGGTTACAGAATCCTCCCCATCCCTTGGATACATGGTTATACCTATACTTGAAGTAATATTAATCTCATGTTCTTCAATAATTATGGAGGTCTCTAATATCTCTATAATGTTTTCTGCTAAATTTTTTAATATTCCTTCTCCTTTTATATATGGTAGTACAAACATAAAGGAATCCCCGCCAATACGAGCAAACATTCCAGTTTTATCCACATGTAATTGTTTAAGTAATTCAGCTACAGCTACTAACAATTTATTACCAAAGGTATGTCCTATAGTATCATTTATATTCTTAAAATTATCTAGATCTAAAGCCAAAATACCTATTTTACCCTGAGAAGCGTCAGGGTCCACTAACTGATCATTTAAGTATTTTTCCGAATAAATTCTATTTGGTAAACCCGTTAAGGTATCATAGTAGGCCATATACCTATATCTCTCTTCACTCAATTTTAAAACACCTTGATTTTCTTGAAGTTCATTATATTTTTGTGCTAACTCCTGTTCTGTAGCCATTAGTTCTTCTTGAGTAGCTTCTAATTCCATAAAGCTAGCATTAAGTTTCAACTGAACCTGCTTTTTTTCTGAAATATCATATCCTATTGCAATAATTATATTAGAATTGTATTTTGTATCATGTAAAAGACTACAATTAAATTCCATGTCAATTAAAGTACCATTTTTGCATGTAATTCCATTCTTGAAAAATATATTTGCTTCCCGATTCTTTAATTTCAACATAACTTCCAATATTTCTGTCTGCGCCCATCCTAGAATTATTGTTTTCTTCCAATTAGCTTCTTTAACTTCAGATTCTAAAAAACCTGTTATTTTTTCAGCATATTTATTGAACTTAATTAAATTACCTTCAATGTCCCATGCACAAACAACTATATTAGTATTTTCAACTACTGTATTAAGAAAATTTCTTTCTTTTAACAGGATGTCTCTTTCACGTTCAAATTCAATTTTTTTCAATTCAGCCTTTTTATTTACGGTCTTAAACTTTATATATAAAATAATAATTATTATTCCAAAACCTATGTAATTCATAATTTTTCCTCCGAAACCTTTTGCATTATTTATTTGAAAGATATACTCTTCTATAATAACTTAAAAACCATAATTTATCGACATAAATATTTAAAAAAACCGTATAATTTTTATTTGATAAAAAAAAGTAGCGAAACCTCGCTACTTATTGGAAATCCAATTCTATTTTATTATCCTTTAGCACTAATCTTGCAGAAAATTCGTTGCCTTTTTTAGATTTAAAGCCTGATATAATTTCAGTCTTACCATACTTCAGTAAATTTTTTATCTGGTCAACAGGTATCGCTATACCACATATTTCGCTGACAAAAAATTTACATCCACTTTGCCAATTCGTGCAACCATAGCCTTTTTTACTTTTAATAATATGTCCTTTTTTACAAAATGGACAGGTGCCAGGAACATTATTTCCACTTTCATCTATAATCATTTCAGTATCTTTGAAAACTTCACCAAACAACTTCTTTGTTTCTATTACTCCATTATGCTTTAAGGCTCGAGTGAAGTTGTTTTTAATATAAGTCTCTAGTTTAATCATAAATTCTTCAGGAGGTAGTTCCCTATCTGCCACCATTCCAAGACCCTTCTCCCAACTTGCAGTTAACGTAGGATTTAACATGGTTGGTACTGAATCCTTTATAACCTCATAAACCATTTCTCCTCTTGTAGTTGGACTTAGTATCTGAGTTTTTTTGTTTGTGCTGATATATTCTATTTTTTCTAATTTCTTTAGAATCTCGGCTCTTGTAGCACTTGTACCTATACCTGAACCTTTTATCTGCTCTCTTAGTTCTTCATCTTCAATAAGTTTTCCAGCGTTTTCCATAGCCAATATTATTGAACCTGAAGTATATTTCTTAGGAGGTGAGGTTTCACCTTCCTTTATAATCAATTCGTTTAATTTTACTTTTTGACCTTTTTTTAAATTATTTAAAAAGCTTAGTTCCTTTTCCTCTGTCTGGTTTGTTTCAGATTTTGATACCTCAAGATAACCCTTAGAAGTACAAACTTTATCCGTGGTAAAGAAGCATTCATTTCCTTGTTTAGTTATAATGGTAAGTTTACTGTATTTAGCAGGGGGATAAAATATAGCCAAAAATCTCCTTAGGATTAAATTATAAATATCTTTATCTAAATCCTTCAGAGAATTATAGTTTTCAAACCCTTCTCCAGTAGGTATTATTGCATAGTGATCTGTTATCTTACTATCATCTACATACTTTGATTTCTCTATGCTCTTATACCATTTTTTATCTAATATATTCTGAGCAATGACCTTTATTTCTTCATCACCTTGAAATCTTACCAATTTAGCAATATTACTATCAATTTGTTTTGCCACACTAGTTGATAATACTCTTGCATCTGTTCTTGGATAGGTAACCAATTTTTTTTCATAAAGACTCTGAATTTTGCTTAGGGTCTCATCTGGATTTATTTTAAACTTTTTAGAACATTCATTTTGCATTTCAGCCAAATTAAACAATAAGGGTGGATTCTTATTCTCATTGGTCTTTGTTACTGACTGAATAATAGCTTCATTTAAAAAGCCATCTGCCTTTAGTTCTCCAATAAGTTGCTCTGCTGACTCTCTTCGCTTAAAACCACTTTCACTGTATAATAATGGGGACTCAAAATAAGCCGAAATCTCAGTAGTTCTCCATTCTCCAGTATAAACTTTATTTTCTTCTACTTCAAAACTACCTATAGTCTTAAAAAATGGAATCTTAATAAAGTTTCTAATCTCTCTTTCTCTCACCACAATCATACCTAAAACACAGGACATAACACGACCAACCGCAATGACACCTTTATCGTCCTTCATTATTGAAGCCACACTTTTTCCATAGATAAGAGTAAGCAGTCTAGAGAAATTAATTCCCAATAGATAATCTTCTTTAGCTCTTAAATAGGCTGAACTAGCCAAGGCATCATATTCACTTAAGGCTTTAGCTTCTTTAATTCCTCTTTTAATTTCTTCTTCTGTTTGTGAGTCAATCCAGACTCTTTTCTTTTCTTTTTCTTTAACTCCTACCATTTCATCCACAAGTCTATATATGTATTCACCTTCTCTTCCTGAGTCAGTACAAACATAAATTGTAGTAATATCTTCTCTATCTAAAAGACTTCTTACTGTTTCAAATTGTTTTGCTACTGCGGGAATAACCTCATATTTGTAGCTATTAGGTAAAAAAGGTAGGGTAGCTAAAGACCACCGCTTAAGGTTTTCATCGTATACCTCAGGATAACTCATGGTTACCATGTGACCAACACACCAAGTAAATACTGCTCTTTCAGATTCTATAAAACCATCTCTTTTAGTACCCTTTATATTTAGTAATTTAACATAATCCATTGCTACAGAAGGTTTTTCCGTAATAAAAAGTGACTTTCCCATAAAAAACCTCTCTATCTTTATTAGTTTAACTTATTTTCTTTTAAGGTATTACCGTCCATAGAAACAATTCCATTCTTATAAATCGCAACAAACTTTCCAGTATAATCTGAACTTTTATTAGTTTTTAAATTAATTATCTGTCCATTCAACAACATATTTTCATAAATATCTCCATCAATAGAAATACTAATATTTTCTCTCGTAACACCTGTAGGTAAGTTAATACTTTTCCAACTACTTATTGGAGTTTTCAAAGGTCCATAATATATTTTTGTTACCTTATCTCCAGTTCTACTTCCTAAATATGCTATATCATCAAAATCTGCACCTAAGAAACAGGGGTTACTAAGAATTTTATCTTTAAATATATTATTAAAACCCTCTATATACATTTGTTTCTTTGATATATCTTCATAAATCAATCTATCCTCAAGTTGCATTACACCAATTTTACCAAGTTTAAAAGAAAATTCTTTTTCCTTAGTATTTTCATGCATGGCATTAAAACGATAAATTATACTCTTACCTGAATTTCCAATGCTTACATATTGAACATTTGTATTAACAGAAAAAGTCAAATCCTTAACTTCATACTTAGAATTGGTAAGAGCTATTTTAACATCTTTTGAATTGCTAGTAGCCCATTGGATATTATCGTCTTTTAAAGCATCATAGGAACTAAACTTAACAAAATTACTTCCTTTTTCAGCTATATACATTCTATCTCTGTCAGGTAACCAACTAAAAAATGTGGCTTTTGTATCCTGGGGAATTTTTACAGAAACCTTTTTCCCTGATTCTCTATTAACTACATTAATCCCATCATCTAAAATATATGCAACAAATTTACCATCGAAAGAGATGGATATAGACTTTGCCTCCACTGGAATTTCTACATCAACCTTCTTCTTTACCTCTACATTTTTAAGTTCTACCTTTTTTATATTAAAAGAAGTAATCCCTGCCAAGTAGAACCTGTCAACATAAAAAAAACCTGCAATTTCTATTACTAAAGCTAAAATACTCCACTTTATTATTTTACTTAATGACTTCAATAACTTCACTCTCCTTTAAGGTGTGACATATAAAGCTGTGGCGATTGTTCTTTCACCAGCACTATCTGATGGATTATTAATAAGTCCACCATCATAATACATGGTAGTTGAGGAACCTCCATCTAAGTTTGCGGCATTCCATGCACCCTCCTGAAGAAGTAAGTCTTGAACTTCTCTAAAGGTTGCTCCTAGTTTACCTCCACTTCTGCCATCTATAACTACAAGTAAGATATGACCATTTTGTTTTTGCCCAATAGCAGTTCTTGGACTCATTCCATCTGATCCATCACCTTTTACCTGTCCTATTCCATTCATTATTAAAGTCTTATTAAAACTTATAGCTTCTTGTACTCCTTGAGACAGTAAATTATTTAAAGTATGTTTTCCAACAATTAAAGTTCCATTTTTATTAAAGGCTATAGCTTCAAACTTTTCATCTTCTCGTACATTTTTAAAAATAGTATTCCCTTCAGAAACAACTATCCCCTCCGGTAAAGCTCCAGTACCCACAAAAGACTTTCCAGTAGTTGATTTATCTGTAAAACCTCCACCATTAACACCTGCAATACCACCAAATGCTTTAACAATAGTCGAGGTAGTCTGTCCCCTTACGCCTAGTTTTTGTGTATACCCTACTTTAATCCTAAGTGGATTATATATTTCCAAAATATACCCATCAAATCTTGTGGTATTAATATCTCGTCTTTCTATGGTGTTATCACCTAA
Source organism: Clostridiaceae bacterium (assembly GCA_014380625.1). Lineage (GTDB taxonomy): Bacteria > Bacillota > Clostridia > Clostridiales > Clostridiaceae > JACMJL01. The sequence continues at coordinate 8,433 of JACMJL010000252.1, read as the reverse complement.
CTTTGAAATTTTTACAGCATTAATATTCTCATCTACGTTAGTCTCATCGCTACTTGTAGTTAAATCTTTGCCAAGTATTTTATCTATTTGACCTTGTGATAAAAACATTGTAGCTAAATATTTATGATTCATAGTTGCCATAGCAGACCCTACAAAAGTTCTTTTCACATTATCAAAAGGTCCATATAAAGTCATAATCACGCTGGTTACACCAGTAAATATCACCATGTATACTAAGAAAAAAACTACAGATTTCCATAGAATTCTTGTTTTTAAATTTTTCATTTCATACCTCCTTCAAAGGGACGGGGTTATTGTCAACATTTGTTTATGCTTATTTAAATAAATTATTTAAATTAAGCATAGAATTATTATAACATAGATTATTAAAGCATATAAGCATAAAATTCTGGATGATTATAAAAGAAAATCGGGGTTGTCAACAACCCCGTCCCCATGTTTATGCGCTTAGTTCATCTCGTTCAATTTCGCCATCCTTTAAGTTAATGATTCGATTTCCAAAGGAAGCTGCCTCCCTAGAATGGGTTACTTGGACTATAGTCTTTTTATATTCACTATTAATGGTTTTAAATAACTTCATTATTTCTATTCCTGATTTTGAATCTAAGTTTCCTATTGGTTCATCTGCTAAGATTATTTCAGGGCTAAATAACAAGGCCCTAGCTATAGCTACTCGTTGCTGTTGTCCCCCTGAAAGTTCTCTTGGTGTATGCCTTTTTTTTTGGCTCATATCAATAACATCAAGTATTTTATCAAGTTCTGCTTTATAATCTTTTGGTTTTTTACCATCTAATAGTAGTGGTAGTAATATATTGTCTTCAACGTTTAGGTTTGGAACTAGATTATAGAACTGAAATACAAAGCCAAGTTCTCTTCTGCGCATTCTACTTTTTTCTTTTTCCTTCATATTTGAATAATCTTTACCGTTTACTATAATATTGCCACTAGTAGGTTTATCCAGTCCTCCTAACAAATAAAGTAGCGTTGATTTACCACACCCAGATGACCCCATTATGGATACAAACTCCCCTTTATCTATAGAAAAACTTAAATCCTTTAAGATATCTAAGTTTTCCTTTCCTAGTTTGAAAGACTTACACAAATTATTTACCTCTATTGCATTTATCATTTTAAAATCCTCCTTTTTTATTATAGATTATAGAAAATACCTTATTCATATTTTAACTCCTGAACTATTTGAAGTTTCCTGCTCTTCAAAATTGAAGATAGAGAAGTTAAAAGCATTAATACTATTGTAGCTATTAATATTGTCCCAATAGATTCATAGGGATATTTTAGTTCCAAATCCATGGTTAGAAATTTAAATATGTCCATTAGATATATATTGATTCCGAAAGCGGCAATTAAGGATATAAGCCCACCGATTAGAGCCTGAAATAAACTTTCAAGAAATATCATGTATCCACGGCCACTCTTAGTTAATCCTACTGAGCTAATAACCGCTATTTCTCTTTTCCTCTGAATAAAGCTTATGGACACATTTCCAATTATTCCAAAGGCTCCGATTACCATTGTTATATAGGAAAATATACCTAAGATATCAGTCATTTGCTTATTATTTTCATAATTTGCTTTACTCATCTCATCTTTTGTACCTACTGTAGTCCCTAACCCCTTCAAAGCTTTCTCTAGCACTTTTTTTCCTTCTCCTTGAGGAACCTTTGTTGAAATATAATATTGAGAAGGATATTTAATATCAAAATGTTTTAAAGCTGCTTTTAATGATATTAGATTATAATTTCCTCCATCAAGCATTTTTGCATTAAAAATTGATAACACTTTGAATTTCTCATTTTTATTCTCTGTGGTGAGGGTTATTGTATCTCCCTGCTTTATTTTATACCTTAACGCCATTTGTTTTGATAAAATAATACCATCTTCATTTTCATTTAAGGCATCTAGTTCTTTATCCTTCTCATCAAAAGTTGCATACTTTTCAAAAGTTTTATACTTTAATGGATCTACATAATCTAGATATATACTTTTAGATGTGTCCCCATTTAAATTTGTTAATATGATACCAGTTTCATTGATTGTACTTGCATCCTTATATTCCTTTACTATATCGTTAATATTTTTTAAATAATTAGAATTGACTCTAATGGTAACATCAAACTTCATTCCATCATAAGCTCCGCTTACTACTTCAGTTATTGAGGCGCTTATAGTGGTTATCATTACTATGGAAATTACTGAAACTGCAATTAATCTCATATTGTTAATTAAAACCTTTGAGGTTTTTACATTATTAAAGGATAACATGGATAATCCATTAATATTTCTAAGCACTCTAACTAATGGGCTAAATACTATATCAACTACCTTAGGTATAATAAGTATCACTCCAATGAAAGCTAGAAATAAACTAGGTACTGAGCCTACATAGTCTGTCTTTGCTCCAAAAACATGTAGTATAATTGAAGCAATAATAAACACAGTTCCAGCTATAAAACTCTTTAAGGATATCTTATTTGAGGTACTTATGGTATTTAATATTACGTCTTTAACAGGTAATTTTCTTATGGATAAAATGGGTATTATGGTTGAAACTAAGGATAATACAATTGCAAATAGGAAGCCTCCTACAAAGTAAGGGACATACAGTTCTGTAGTAGCTTTTCCTCCAAATTCTTTAAGCGGATTAGCTAAATTTGATATTAAATAGGTAAGACCTAATCCCATTAAATCTCCTATAATTCCACCTATGATACCATAGGCCAAGCTTTCCTTTAATAATATTTTTACTATTCCACCTTTGGTAGCACCTTGACTTAAAAACACACCTATAACTGATAGCCTTTCTGTAATTATTAGTTTAAAAGAGCTATAAATTATAAAGGTAGTCATTAATAATACTATTGCTAGCATGAAGTATAAAGGATACTTTATCATACTTAACTGCTGTTCTATTGCTTGCTCATCATATACTTGAGTTGCCAAAATCTTATTATCCACATTTGCTTTATTAAAAGCCTTTATCCAAGCAGGCAAATCCTTGCTAGTTACAGCTAGTAGCTGGAAGCTATATTTGTTTTTTTCATTATAAATTGAGAATAAATTTTCCTCTGGTGTTACTAAGGAAAATTGCTTTTCTTTATCTGAAAAAAACATTCCTTTATTTGAAGCGATTGCTACTATTTTATAGCTATCTTCCTTCCCTAATATGTTTAATTTTAATTCATCCCCAAGTTTGACCTTCAAGTTATCACTTGTCTTTTGAGAAATAATTATTTTTTTACCGGAAAAGGGGTCTAACTCAGTCTTTTTAATGATTTGCATTGTTCCCAGGTTATTAAAGTCAGATAGTGTAAGTCCAGTTAAACTAAATTCTTTCTCGTTGTCATTAACTAAATACCCTCCTATGTCTATTCCTTTAAAACTGCTTTTTACATCTTTATTATTTATGTCTACTGACTTAAATAAGGGAATCTCTAGGTTTTGATTCGGAGTTATTCGAACATTAAACTCTCCATAATTCCCCTTTACTTGCGCCGACAATGTGCCTAGGAGAGCCTTAACTGATCCCAGGGATGCAACTAGAAGAGCTGCACTAATTGCAATTGATATTAAAAGAAGAATAGTTCTTCCCTTTTTCTCCGTAATTGATTTTAATAAATATTTTGTAAAAACTTTCATATATCTACTCCTTTACTATTATTAAACATTTAAGAACTAATACAGACATATAGACGTATGATAAATGCCTTATCCCACTAGGATGTAAAACTTTTTTAACTAATTACATCTAACTCTTCTATATCCTTTATAGCAATAAATGAACCAATGATTCCTAAAATGGCACCTATTATTGGAATTAAAATGTATGAGCTTAATGTGGTATTAGAGCTTCCACTATTAAAAACACTTATTAATATGACTGCAGTTACTATAGTTGCAGATCCAGATTTCTTTCTCATACCAAAATATACAGGTATCAAACTTACAAAAGAGAAAATAGCTGAATATATGGTAATATGAATTAAATTTTCTAATAAGATATTAACGGTAAAAGGTTCTTTAATAAATTTTGCAAAGATATTTAAAATATATAAATTAAAATTCAGAAATACTTCGGATAAGAACATACCTACAAAAGTGAAAATAACTATAATAAATAGCTTTGATATCATAATTTTCCTTCTCTTTATGGGATACATAAACAGAACATTTATAGTTTTGTTTTTATATTCATCAATTAGTAATCTTGAAATTAGAACAGCTGCAAAGACCATTAAGACAGCTCTTACAATAGAACCTGTAAATGCAAACATATTATTGTAATCACTAAAGGGTAAATCCTTGCTATTTAGTGATGCGACTATAATTAATACTGAACTTGCAAGCATAATTAAATTTGCAATAATTACCCCCCTAATTCGAATCTTAAATTTTTGAATCTCTAACTTCATAAGTTTAAGCATTTAAGTCACCCCCATCTAAAAGCTTTAAGAAATACTCTTCTAAAGAACCTCGTTTCCTGTTTATCCCTTCAACCTCAACGCCCTTTAAAATTAATGTTTTTGAAAGATTACTTTGAGAAATCTTTAAGTCATATATTCTTATTAAACTATTATCTATAATTTTAAAATTTGTAATTTCCAAGTCATTCTCTAGTATAACGGCTGCTTTTTTATAATCCCTAGTAATTATTTCTACATATTCTGTATTGTGATCTCTAATACTATCCATTGAAACTTCTTCTATTAATCTGCCTTTATTAATTACCCCAATGGTGTCAGCTATTTGTTCTATTTCACTTAAAATATGGCTAGAAATTAAAATTGTTATATCATATTCCTTGTTCAACATTTTTAGCAGATTTCTAATCTCTTTAATTCCAACTGGGTCTAATCCATTGATGGGCTCATCTAGGATTAAAATCTCCGGTTTAGTTATGATTGCTCTTGCTATACCAAGTCTTTGTTTCATTCCTAAGGAAAAATCTTTTACCGCTTTCTTTTCTATATCCTCTAAACCTACTAGAGCCAAAACCTTGTCTATAGCGGTCTTATCATAATATCCCATATATTCACAGTGTAATTCTAGGTTGTCTCTTCCAGTGAGTCTATTATAAAATACGGGATACTCAATTATACTACCTACTCGTTTTAAGGTTTCATAGGACTTATTTGTGAGTTTCCCACCAAAGATTTCAACTTCACCAGAAGTAGGTTTTAAGAGGTTTACCATTAGTTTCATAATTGTAGTTTTACCAGCTCCATTAGGACCTAAAAATCCGTATATTTCTCCTTTTTTTATATTCATATTTACATTGCTCAAAATCTGCTTATCATTAAAACTTTTGGTCAGGTTTATGGTTCTTAATATATAGCTCATAATAATTCTCCTTTTCATACTACTTTTTTCCTGTAATTCTATTATATCTGAAGGACTTTACTTTTTTATTAACCAAATCTTACAAAATTCTTAAGTTAAAAAAAGGAGGGTATCTCAAAATCATTTGAGACAACACCTTCTTCAATAGGATAATCTTTTTAATTTAAAAGTGAAAGAAGTCTTCACAAAAGGTTTGCTCTTTAAAAAGATTTCTCCACCTAATTTTTCTACTAGCCTCTTGGTAATGGTAAGTCCAAGTCCACTACCTCCATTAGCTTTATTCCTAGAATCTTCTAAGGTGTACATCCTTTCAAAAACTTTATCTATATAAATTTCATCTATCCCTTTTCCCTTATCCCAAACCTCTACAAACACAAATTCCTCATTGCAACTTAAATTTAATCCAATGACCTTACCTGCAGCTCCATATTTTATTGCATTAGAAATTAAATTATTAATTATCCTGTCAAGGGCACCTTCATTTGCAAATGCATATATATTTAAAGTAGGAATATCAATCTCTACTTGAAACCCTTCAGAGGTCAAACTATCATAAAATTCTAATATCTTCTTTCTACAAATCTCATTCATATTAACTCTTGTAATTGGTATATCTTTATCCCCAGCTTCAAGCTTTGCTAAATCAAAAAACATATTAATAAGATCGATCACCTCTAAGGTCTTGCTATGGACTTTTAAAAGTAATAGTTCTCTTTCCTCAATATTTACATCATTATTTAACTTCATAGTTTCTATATAACCTAATACTACTGTAAGTGGGGTCTTTAAATCATGAGAAATATTAGAAAGCATTTTACGAATAGAAATTTCTTTTTTTCTATAGTCTGCCAGAGTCTTCTGCTTTAACTCTAAAAGGACATTAATTTTTATCAATAATTCCCTTAGCTCCTTATGTTCAGTTTGAAGTAAAACCTTTTCTTGGGAATCACTACTTAAAATCGCGCTTAATTTTATATTAATGTACTTTAAGTTTTTAATTGTTCCCTTTTGAAGCCTATATTGAAAAATAATTATGGAAATTAATATTATAATTATCAAATATAAAAAAACTATCATATTATACCTCCAATTTGTAACCTATTCCCCACAGGGTTTTTATATATTGAGGAGTTGATGGATTATCCTCTATTTTTTCTCTCAGTCTTCGCATATGTACATTTATTACATTTTCATCTCCATAATATTCTTCATTCCAGATAGAGCTATAAATTTGAGCCTTAGTGAACACTCTATTAGGATTGTGAACAAACAATTTTAAAATATCAAACTCTTTAGATGTAAGTTGGAGGGCTTCGCCATTTTTACTCACTAAAAAATTGCTTAAGTCTATGACTAATTTTCCAACTCTAATAATTTGGGTTTCTTCTCTTTTATCTGAATTTGAATATTTTGTTGCTCTTCTAATTGAGGCTTTAATTCTTGCAGAAATTTCAATCATTGAAAATGGCTTGGCTATATAATCGTCTGCTCCAAGTCCTAGACCTATGGCTTTATCTACCTCACTATCCTTAGCTGATACAATTAATATTGGGATAGAACTCTTTTCTCTTATTATTTTCATGGTTTCTATTCCATCTAATTTTGGCATCATTAAATCTAGAAGGATTAAATCAAAATCTTTGCTCACAAATTTTAATAATCCCTCTTCACCATCAAAGGCAGTAGTAACCATAAAACCTTCCTTCGTTAAATAGTTCTTAACCATTTCACTAATGGAAATATCATCTTCAATTAATAGAATCTTATTATTCATATTTTTACCTCCAGAGGGACGGGGTTACTGTCAACATTTGCTGAAGCACCCTAATTTTTAATTGTCTTTTTTTAGGCAATAATTTTATCTCATGTCAATATTATAACAATTTACTAATTTTATAGCAATTTGAATTTAGCCTATGATTTTAAAAGAAATAATTAGAGGGGTTGTCAACAACCCCGTCCCCACAGTTACCATAATATGGTATAATTAATCAAAAATAAAATATTACATGGAGGATAAACAAGTGCTTTTTTTACAATTAGCTATTCTTTCTCATTGCTTAACAGATTTTGTGTTTCAAACTAAGGATATTGCCGAATTAAAAAAGAATCCAAAGCTTATAGAACGTATTAAAGCCAATGCGATACACGGACTAAACGTTGTTATAGTACTATTTGCTTTTCTCATTATTAATTACAAACTCACAACTGTTCTCTTTTATACCGTTTGTATCGGTATTGGACATTTTATAATCGACCTAATCAAAAGTTCACTTTCAATTAAAATAAATCATAGTGTTGTTAAAGCTAAAAACAAGGGAAATGAAGAACAGTCTATCCTTAACATGAATTTTAATTCTTTATATGCATGGTGCGAACCGATACTCTTCATTTTAGACCAAATGTTGCACTGCCTAATTATTATTTGGATTTGGACATGTATTGATATTGAAAGTGGTGGAATTTTAAGTACTATAAATCCTATGCCTTCAAAGCTTAGTATAATTCTTATGAAATTCAACAGAGCCTCTATCATAAATACTTTAACCTATCTAATAGTATATTTATTCACATGTTTTGGAGGAAGATTTTTAATTAATATTATAATGACTAGGTTTGACTTTAAGACTAATAAACCTGATAGCTACGAAAGTAGAACAGAAACTAATACATCCTACTCAACACTTTTTAAGGGTATATTAAAACGGATATCAATCCCAGAGGCTATTGAAAACCATGAACCAAATGAAAATAAAGCAACAGACTCAAAAAATGTAGCTTCCCATTGGATAATCCCTGCAAGTGACTATATAGGAATCTTTGAAAGATTTATTATAATAACCCTAGTTGTTAATGGAGCTTATCAAGCAATAACTTTCATCTTCACAGCAAAATCCTTAGCAAGATTTCGCGAATTGGAGGACAAGCTTTTTGTGGAGTATTACCTAGTAGGTACACTACTGAGCACATCGCTAGCCATTTTAGGAGGTGTTTTGCTTGGGCATCTTAAATAAAATAGCAATACAAAAGGGAATGTCTCAAAATAGTTTTATT
>JACMJL010000251.1 GCA_014380625.1 Clostridiaceae bacterium | reverse complement strand
TATTTAGCGTCAACACCAGCAGCATATACTGTTAGGTCGATAAGCTTGTTTGAATAACCCCATTCATTGTCATACCAAGAAACTAATTTAACGAATTTAGGGCTTAATTGAATACTTGCATCTGCATCGAATATTGAAGTTCTTGCATCTGTAATGAAATCTGTTGAAACAACTGCATCTTCAGTGTATCCAAGAATACCTTTTAATTCATTTTCTGAAGCAGCTTTAAGCACAGCTTTAATTTCTTCCATTGTAGCAGGCTTAACTAACTTAGCTGTTAAATCTACAACTGAAACGTCAAGAGTTGGAACTCTAAATGCCATACCAGTTAATTTTCCGTTTAATTCAGGAATAACTTTACCAACTGCTTTAGCAGCTCCTGTTGATGATGGTATTATGTTATTTCCAGCAGCTCTTCCGCCTCTCCAATCCTTGTTTGAAGGACCGTCAACAGTTTTCTGAGTAGCTGTTGTTGAATGAACTGTAGTCATTAATCCTTCTTCTATTCCGAAGTTGTCATTAATAACTTTTGCTAAAGGAGCAAGACAGTTAGTTGTGCATGATGCATTAGAAATAACTGTTAAATCCTTAGTGTAGTTTGTGTGGTTAACTCCCATAACAAACATTTGAGCATCTGCTGATGGTGCAGATATAACAACTTTCTTAGCTCCACCCTTAAAGTGAGTTGATGCTTTTTCTACTGTTGTAAATACACCAGTACATTCTAATATGTACTCAGCACCACATGTAGACCATGCTATATTTGAAGGATCTTTTTCTGCAAATATCTTTATTTTCTGTCCATCTACTACTAATGAATTGCTTTCTTTTTCAAAAGAAATCTCTCCATTATATTGACCATGTACTGAGTCATACTTTAACATGTATACCATGTAATCTAAATCGATGAATGGATCATTGATTCCTAATACCTGTACTTCCTTGTTTCCTAGCGCTGCTCTAAAAGCAAGACGTCCTATTCTTCCAAAACCATTAATACCAACTTTTACCATTTGAAATACCTCCTAAAATTTTAATAAATTTATGTAAATTTTTTGGATCAACTTAATAATTTGGCTATTTCTCTAGCTGCACCTTCATCAGTTATTAAAACACTATTGAAATTATTCATTTCTGCTGCAACTATTGCTTTAGCCTTACTCTTTCCACCTGCCACTGCTACTTGATTTTTAATCTTCTTCATATCATCATTTTTTATGCCACTTATAGTTGTGGAGTAAACAACCTCTCCTACGCTATTGAAGTAATACCCAAAGGCTTCACCAACAGGTGTAGTATCTACATGATTATTTAATGTAGGTAATGATACGCCCCTTCTCCTTGCCATTTCATCAGCTCTCCCAATTCCATAAATAAGAAGATCTGCATTTTGAATGTTCTCAAGAACTTCTTTAATACCGTCTTCGTTAATTATAGAGCTTAAGACATTATCACTTAAATTATCTGGTAAGTGAAGAAGTTTGTAATTAGCTCCAATTTTATTTGCTAAAGATGCAGCTAATGTATTTGCTTGGGTTTCTACATTCCTACCTATACCACCACGGGCAGGCACTACAAGTACATTTTTAAAATCAGATAATTTAGGAACATTATCTACTACCTCTTTTATGGTAGAACCGCCTGTAATTGCTATTATACTATTTTTTCTAATTAAACTGCAAATATATTTTGCTGCAGCTCTTCCAATTTCGTTTAAAACAATCTTATCTTCTTCTAAATCTCCGGGCACAATTATTAGGTTTTGAATTTTTAATTTTTCTTTTATAAAATCCTCTATCTGTGACAATCCCTTAATCTCATGAATAAACTCTTTTAGTTTATCAATAACCTCTTCACCTTCGTTTGTAATTGTCATTCCCGGTGTACTTATCTTAATTAGATTTTGTTTTTTTAAAAAATTAATTTCAGTTCTAACAATTCTTTCTCCTATTCCAAGGTTGTTTGCCAGTACTCTTCTACCAATTGGCTGATCATAATATATTGTTCTAAGAATATTGTACCTTTTTTCTAGTAGTTCTAAAAACTCAGGAACCAGTTTTTGCTGTAATTTTAAAATTTCCTGCAACCTAGTCACCCCTCTGGTCTATTACTGTCCCGGCAATATATTTAATGTCCCACATCCATTATAGAATAAAAATTAACATTTTTAAATAGCATTTAGAAAAAAAGTTAAAATAAATTAAAATTAAAATCTTTTTCTCTTACTTGATGGTGATATTCCCAATTGTTCCCTGTACTTAGCAACTGTTCTCCTAGCTAGAGTTATGCCATCATCATTTAATATATCACAGAGTTTTTGATCAGATAAAGGATGTTTTTTATTTTCCTTAGAAATTAACTCTTCAATGCTATTTTTTATCCTAGTTGTAGAAATATCCTCTTCTTCACTTTCATTAGAAAGCCCTTTAGTGAATAATGTCTTTATTAATATTATCCCAAAATCTGTGCTAATATACTTACCTTTAACAGCTCTACCTGCTGTAGATTCATGGACTCCAATAGCGTCTGCTACATTTTTGATAGTCATAGGTTTTAGATAATTACCGCCAAAATCAAAATAATCCTTTTGAGTTTCAATAATCTTTTCTAGTATTTTGAAAATTGTACTCTTTCTTCTTTCTATACTACTAATCAAAAACATAGCACTATTTATTTTATCCTTTACATAGTTTACCGTATCTTTATCTTTTTCATTCATAATAATATTTCTATAAGTAGAATTTATCTTTATTTTTGGAACTGCATCATCATTCATAAAGATTACATATTCCTCATCCATCTTAGTAATATAGGCATCTGGAACTATATATTCTGTGCTTTCTCCTGTAAAATAACCTCTTCCTGGCTTCGGTTCTAAGGACTTAATTATATCGCATAAGTCTTGAACCTCATTTACATTTATGTTTAAAGCCTTTGCAATATTTAAAAACTTATGATCTCCAACATATTCCAAATATTTATCAATTATTGCATATATATTTTTGTCCTTGATGTTCTTTATCTTTAGTTGAAGTTTCAAACACTCTTTTAAATCCCTAGCGCCAATACCAGCTGGTTCTAGTGATTGTAATATTTCTAGTGCTTTTTCTATTATATGAACATCCATATTCAACTCAAAGGAAATATCTTTTAACGTAGCGTCCAGATATCCTCTTTCATCAATATTTTCTATAAGATATCCACAGATTAATTTATAGATTTTACTTATATTTATTTCTAAAAGCTGCTCCTGCAGAAACTCTTTTAAAGACTTTGTAGCTACTATAAAATTTAATGGGGATATCTCCTCATTGTCAGATCTATAATATTTACCATCTTCACTTTGAAATTCAAAATATTTTATTAATTCTTTATAATCTATTCTTTCAAACCCTTGTTCAAGAGTTTCTACATTGGGTTCAACCTCTAATACTGGATTCTCTATTAATTCCTTATCTACGTACTGTTGAAGCTCAAAAGTAGACATCTGAAGCAGATTAACCGAAAGTTGCATTTGCTGAGTCATAACCAATTTTTGTTCGATATTTAAGTTTAAATTATACTCCATATAATGCGACCTCCAATCCAATTTCATAAGATCTTTTTTATCTCTTACCCTTTTCGTATGGCACTCCATCAGCAGCTGGTGGTGAAGTTTTTCCAACAAAACCAGCTAAGGCCAACATGGTTAACACATAAGGGAACATTGCATAAACTTCTTGGGGTAAATTAAGCCCAAAACTCTGTGCCTTAATCTGAAAAGCTTCCGCAAATCCAAATAAAAGACATGCCCACATAGTACCTTTAGGTTTCCAGTTTCCAAATATCATAGCAGCAAGAGCAATAAACCCTCGACCTGATACCATTCCCTCCCTATATACAGGAGTTATACCAATTGAAAGCGCTGCTCCTCCAAGTCCTGCTAGAGCTCCTGAGATAACTACACATAGATATCTTATTTTATATACGTTTATTCCTAAGGTATCTGCTGCTGCTGGATGTTCTCCAACGGCTCTTATTCTTAAGCCTAGTCTGGTCTTATATAACACATAGCTTGAGACAAAAACTAAGATAAGTGCTAATATTACAAACCAATTTAAATCATTAAGCAAATCACCTATAATAGGTATATCTTTTATAAATTTAGGTAGCTTATAAGGTAAGGAGGTAACGGTATCGGTCTGACCACCTTTATGAAATACCTTTACAATCATAAAAGATGCAAAAGCCGTAGAAAACAGATTAATAGCTGTGCCTGATATAACTTGATCTGCTCTCATGGTAATACTTAAAAAGGCATGAATCAAAGATACTGCCATACCTGCAACCATGGCATACACTATACCCAAAAACGGATTTTTCGTAGCATAGGTTCCATAAACTGCGAAAAATGCACCGATAACCATTATGCCTTCAAGTCCTATATTTACAACACCTGACTTTTCTGAAAATACTCCACCAAGACCTGCAAATATCAGTGGGGTTGCCATTCTTAAAGTAGCTGCTAAAAGAGCAACAATTATAGTAATATTATCCATTGATTATCACCTTCTTCTTTTTCTTTTCTTTAAAGTACTTAACCACATAATCTGTGGCGATAAATATTATTATTACGGCTTGAATCAAATACACAATTTGTTTTGGTATATCATTAAGTTGTAAGATTTTAGAGCTACTATTTAAGGTACCAAAAAGTACTGCCGCAAAAATACATCCAATAGGATTACTCTTTGCAAGTAGTGCCACCGCTATTCCGTCGAATCCATAACCAGGCAAATCATTAAAGTTTTGTACCTGATGCAGAATTCCTGAAACATGGATGGCTCCGCCAATTCCAGCTATTGCTCCTGAAAGTCCCATAGCAAGTATGGTATTTTTTGTTATACTAATACCACCATATTCTGCACCATGGGGATTAATTCCTACAGCTCTTATCTCATAACCAATAGTAGTCTTCCATAACAACCAATAAACAAGTATGGCAAAAACTATACCGATTAGAATTCCTACATTAGCTCTACTAAGGTTATTAAATCTAAGTAACATTGCACTACTTTGAATTATACCTGTAGCTGCCTTTCCCTTTTCTCCGATAGCTGTCCTTAGAATCAAAAGGTTTATAATATTGAGAGCTATATAATTCATCATTATGGAGTTAATAACTTCATTAGTCCCAAGTTTTGCTTTAAAGAAACCTGGAATAGCTCCCCAGCAGGCTCCTGCTAACATTCCACCAAGAATCATTAAGGGTATATGAATGAAAATATTTAAACCTGGAATAACACCAATTATACCAGCAGCCAACATTCCCATCATGAACTGTCCTTCAACTCCTATATTAAACAATCCAGATCTAAAGGCTATGGCATTTGCCAGACCCGTAAAAATAAGTGGAGCTACATATTCTAAGGTGGTAAAGGCCTGTCTTTGACTTCCAAAACTACCTTTCCAAACAACTCTGAATAAATCACTAAGTGCAGAAAAATATTGCAAAATGCTATAGTCTTTTGCCCACATTACAAAGAATACAGAAACCAGTATAGCTACAATTATTGCGCATAAAGGATATGCAATACTCTTTAGTCCCTTAAGCAAAAACTCCTTAAATTTGTTCAACAGTCTTCACCTCTTCCTTTCTCTCCTCTAGGCTTCCGCCTGCCATAAGTATACCTAATTTATTTTCCGTAGCATCTTTCCTGTCCATTATAGCTACAATTTTGCCATCATACATTACAGCAATTCTATCAGAAAGGGCTAATATTTCATCAAGTTCTAAGGATACTAAAAGGACCGCCTTACCTCTATCTCTTTCTTCTACTAATCTTCTATGAATATATTCAATAGCTCCTACATCTAATCCTCTAGTAGGTTGTGAAGCTATTAATAAATCAGGGTCCTTTGTGATTTCCCTAGCTGCAATTAACTTCTGTTGATTCCCTCCTGATAATGCTGAAGCACTAACCTCATCATTTGGAGTTCTTATATCAAAATCCTTTATCAATTTCTCACAATGTTCTCGTATTGCTTTATAGTTCATGATCATGAACTTTGAAAAAGGTTTTTTTGTATGCGATCCTAATATAGAATTTTCGTATAATGAATAATTTAAAATAAGTCCTCTTTTATGTCTGTCTTCAGGAATATGACTAATTCCCTCTTCGGTTATCTCCTTGGGAGTTTTACCAAAGATGTTCTTATTGTTTAAGGTTATTTTACCTGATACTGGTTTTAAAAGTCCTGTTAATACTTCTACCAGTTCACTTTGGCCATTTCCATCAACGCCTGCTATCCCAACTATCTCACCAGCATTTACAGTTAGATTTAGTCCATTTACTACGTTTATTCCTCTATGATCCTTAGCCGTTAGATTTTCAACCCTTAGCATCTCACCTAAAGCTATAGCTTCCTTTTTTTCTATTGTTAGATTAACTTTTCTTCCCACCATCAATTCTGCCAATTGATCTATAGAAGTGTCTTTAGTGTTAACCGTCCCCGTTATTTTTCCTCTTCTAAGAATGGTTACCCTATCACTCATGCTCATAACTTCTTTAAGTTTATGAGTAATTAAAATAACAGATTTACCTTCTTTTTCTAGGTTTCTAATGATAATTCCTAATTCTTTTATTTCCTGGGGAGTTAATACGGCTGTAGGCTCGTCTAGTATTAAGATTTTAGCTCCTCTAAATAAGGCTTTTAATATCTCAACCTTTTGTTGCTGACCTACACTAATATCCTCAATAATAGCTTCGGGGTCAATAGAAAATCCATATTTCTCGGATAATTCTCTTACTTCTTTTATTGCTTTCTTTAGATCCAAGTTTAAACCCTTTACAGGCTCTGCTCCTAAAACAATATTTTCTGCAACACTAAAATTATGTACTAACATAAAATGTTGATGAACCATTCCTATTCCTAGTTTAATTGCCTGATTTGGTCCTAGTATTCTCTCAGCCTTACCTCTAACTAATATCTCTCCCTTTTCTGGTTGGTACAAGCCATATAAAACATTCATAAGTGTAGTCTTACCTGCTCCATTTTCACCCAACAGTACATGAGTTTCTCCTTCAAGCAAATCAAAATTAACATCTTCGTTTGCAATGGTACCTGGGAAAATCTTTGTTATGCCTCTCATCTCTATTACTTTATTCATGGTTCTCCCTCTCCTCCTATTTTAAAAAATTAAAAACCTCTATAATAAACATTAATGATTTTACTCTATAAAAGTATTTTATTACGTTTATCTATAAAAAGCTAGATGTTTTAAACACCTAGCTTTTTAATATTAGGGAGTTAAAAAAAATAACAAGCCAAAGCTTGTTATTTTTTGGAAACTCTCTTAAGTTAATTTAATTATTTTATATCTGTAGGAGCAACAAAACCTGCTGCATCTCCTTTTTTAGATGGAACTACAAGCTTACCATTTTTTATAGCATCTGAATATTTTGCAACTAAGTCTAAAACATCCTTAGGAACATTTGTACTTGATGTTGCTGCAATTCCCACGCCATCTTCCTTTAATCCAAGTTCAGTAATTCTTCCACCCTTGAAAGTGTTGTTAACAATATCTTTAGAAACATTGTAAGTAGCTGTATCAACTCTCTTAATCATTGATGTAAGAATAACTGATGCATAAGCTGGTACTGTTAATGACTGATCTAAATCAACTCCAATAGCCCAAACTTTCTTTCCGCCATCCGTTGCTTCTTTAACTGCCTTAAACATTCCTTCGCCAACGCCACCAGCTGCATGATATATAACATCACAACCATCATTAATAAGCGCTTTAGCTGCTTCATAACCTAAATTTGTATCTGTAAAGGAACCTGCATATTTTACTGTTTTTCTATCCATTAATCCTTTAGCTGCTTCTGGATCTACAGATTTAACACCTGCAGCAAAACCAGTTTCAAACTTTTGAATTAATTCCATGTCTATTCCACCAATAAATCCAATCTTATGGCTTTTTGTCATCTTACCTGCAACAACTCCAACAAGAAAAGATCCTTCATTTTCTTTAAAAAGTATAGATTCTACATTTTTTATTTGAACTGCTGGTGTAGCTTTAGGATCAACGGATGCAACTGAATCGATAATTGCAAACTTCTTTTCTGGATATCTCTTTGCTATGTTCTCCATGGCAGTTTCCATCTGAAACCCAATACCAAATACTACATCATTACCCTCGGTAACAAGCGCATCCAAATTTGACTCATAATCCTCTTTTGCCTTAGACTCTATAGCCTTGTACTTAAATCCCATCTCTGTCTGAGCCTTCTTAATGCCAGCGTCTGCAGCTTGGTTAAATGATTTATCATTTAATCCACCCTGATCTGTTGAAAGACCAACCTTAATTTTGCTTGTTGTACCTTCTGTTGATGATGTACTGGAATTTGAACTACTACATCCAGCCAATAATGTACCCACAATAGTAATTGTTGTAAGTACTGCAACTAATTTTTTCTTGTTCATTTTACCTACCCCCATAAAATATAGTTTACATACTAAAAAGTATATAACATCAAATATCATGCAATATACTAAAAAATTGTATATCACTTTATAAATATAAGCCTTATAAATGCAAAAATCAACATAATTTTACCATTAGGCAATATGTGATTTTATATTTTCTCAAATATTCATATATATAATATATGAATTATAATTTTTTTTCATACAAAAACTTCTATATTTGTGCATATTGTAGTCTAATATGCCTAACTTCATTTACAATTTTATCCACATCTAATACCATTTCCATGATGGCACAACGTTCTTCATATACTCTTAAATCGCATTCATTACGTATCTCCGGTTCGAAGATATGATATACAGGGATTCCTAAGCTTACACCTGCAAGTGGTCCAACCTCCGTTATATCACCAGCACTTATGGTTTCTGCTGTAATACTACAAGTCTCAACATCTCCTCCACCTAATATAACCGCAAGATTTCCCTCACCGTATTGAGAAGCTAGGTCTTTAATCCTTTGCTGATTTTCTATATCCATAGCTCCTGCTAAGCTACAAGTAAAACATGTTGTTACAGAAAAAACTACCTCAACCCCCACTGTTTTCAAACAGGCCCCTATAGTTGGAGCAGGTATTCCATCCTTATCGCCGATAATAATAACTTTTTTACCTTTTAACATTATGTATTTCCTTTCTAGTTAGGCATCTGTAATAAAATCACCTATGAAAAATGCCTTACTCTACATCTTATCATAAACCTCCCGAATAAAATTTTCAATATCCTCTAGGGTACTTATTTTATCAGGAGTTATAGAGCTTATCTTTACACCATTTCTATAAATAAGCATAGTAGGGAGCCCTAATACCTTTTGAGATATTGCTAGTCGTCTAAACCCAGTGGTATTTAAAGTTGTAAATTTAATTTTATCTCCATACTTTTTTTCAAAATCTTCCACTCCAGGCATTAGTGCTTTACAGATTTCACACTTTTCTCCCCAAAAATCTACAAAAACAGGTTTTTCAGAAAAGTTTATAAGTTCTACATCAAAATTTTCAGTATTAAGTTCAATCATGGCTTATCAGCTCCTTTTAATCTAAATTTTCTATGTATCTCTCAGCTGTAGTTGCTGCAATTGCTCCATCTGCTGCTGCTGTTATAACTTGCCTTAGAGACTTCTCTCTAATATCACCAGCTACAAATACTCCAGGTACATTAGTATTCATATCTTGGTCTCCTAAAATGTAATTACCTTCATTCATTTCTATCTTTCCCTTAAAAATTTCTGAAATTGGAAGATATCCTACAAACACAAAAACTCCATCAGTTTTATGCTCCTCTATTTTTCCTGTTATAACATTCCGAAGTACTAACTTTTCTAAAATATCCTCGCCAAAAGCTTCTTCAACCACAGTATCCCAAATAAAATTAATTTTAGGATTTTTAAAGGCTTTGTCTTGAATAGACTTTGCCGCTCTTAATTCACTTCTCCTATGGATTATAGTTACTTTAGAGGCAAACTTAGTTAAATAAATTGATTCTGTAATAGCTGAATCTCCGCCACCAATTACAACTACTTCAAGATCCGTAAAAAAGTCCGCATCACAAGTAGCGCAATAGGATACACCCTTACCTCTAAATTCTAACTCCTTTTTAAACCCACCTAATCTAGGTGAAGCCCCAGAAGCAATAATGACAGTTTTTCCTTGGTATGTATCTTTTCGTCCTTTTACTAATTTAATAGTAGATTTAAAATCCACCTCAGTTATTTCATCTTTAGCAAAGTTAGTGCCAAATTCTTTAGCCTGATTTCTCATTCTATCTACTAAAATAGGTCCAGTGGCATTTTCCATAGAACCTGGGTAATTATCAACCTCATCAGTGGTAGCAATCTGACCACCATAATTTTCTTTTTCAATTATTATTGTATCCATTTTCGATCTTGCAGCATAAAGTCCTGCGGATAGCCCTGCGGGTCCTCCACCAATTATAATACAGTCATAAACCTTCTTCATAATATTTCTCCTTTTAACTTCACTTATAAACTTTCAAAAAGGACAAAAGCAAAAGCCAATTGCTTTTTCTCTGTCCTTTAACATGAGCCTAAGCCCTATATAAAAATCGTCTTTATAGATTATATACCTTTATAGATTAATTATACTCTTTTTATTTATAAAATTCCAGTGTCAATGTCTATTGTTTCCAAATAATAAATATAATTCCTTAATAGTCTTCAATAAAAAAAATCCCGCAAGCACCTGGTCCGGAGTAAATACTCACAACACATCCGCCTTGACATTCAATAAAATCAATCTTCTTTTCTATTAAATTAAGCCTTAGGGTATCAAGAATATCCTTATTTTCTACCTCTAATAGCGCTGAAAGTTCACCCTGCTTCATCCCGACCTTTTCGGAGTATTCTAAAATGTATTTAATTGCTTTTTTACTTCCTCTAACCTTCTCAATAACTACCATTTCACCATCTTTAACTGCTAAAATAGGCTTAATACCAAGCAAATTACCTATTACTCCTGAGGTTTTAGAGATTCTACCACCCTTTACTAGATTTTCTAAAGTTTCAAAGGCTAACGCACTTTTCACATGAGGAATGGCTCTAAATATTTCAGCTTCGATTTCATTTGTAGTTAATCCTTGATCCCTTAGTTCACAAGCTTTAATTACCAATAATCCAAGGCCTGCAGTAACATTTACGCTGTCAATTACAATTATATCATCTGTCTCAAGCATTTCCTTTGCCATACAAGCTGATTGATATGTTCCACTCATTTTTGAAGAAAGATGAATTGATATAATTTTATATCCTTCATCAAGATATTTTTTATAACAATCATAAAACCTTTGAGGAATAATTTGTGAAGTTGTTGGAAAAACGTCTCCAGTTCTTATTCTTTCAAGTACAGAATGCAGAGAAATATCTATTCCATCATGATAGGATTCTTCTCCAAAAAATAACAATAGTGGGAGTACTTCTATATCGTACTTGTTTACAATATATGAAACCAAATCTGAGGTACTATCAGTTATTATTTTAATTTTTTCTATTTTTCTCACCTCCTTCATACATTATTTCATGTTAGGAAAATCTATTTGTCTCAATGCCTCATAAGCAACAATAGAAACTGTATTTGAAAGGTTTAAAGATCTAGTAGATGTATTTAACATAGGGACCCTAATGCATTTTTCAGGATCACTATCTCTAATCCTATCAGGAAGTCCTGAGGATTCCCTTCCAAAAACTATAAAATCACCTTGTTTATATTCTACCTCATGATAAAAGTACTTTGCTTTTGTTGTTGAAAAATAAAAATTTGAATCCTGATACTTTTCCCTTAATTCATCGAAAGATTCATATATTGTAATATCAAGATAAGGCCAATAATCCAATCCTGCCCTTTTTACCAGCTTATCATCTATGCTAAACCCAAGTGGTTTAATTAAATGGAGCTTGGAATTTGTTAAAACACAAGTTCTTCCGATATTTCCGGTATTCTGTGGAATTTCAGGTTCAAACAATACAATATTTAAATTCACTAATATTACCTCCAAAATGACTTTTTTAGTTGCTTTACTATTATAATATTACCCCAATATTCACCATTCGTAAAGATATTGCAAGATATTATAAATTATAATATAAACTTTTCAATTACATTGGCTACCCCGTCAGCGTCATTTGAAGTGGTAATATAGTCTGATTTTAACTTTATTTCCTCTGAAGAGTTCCCCATAGCAACTCCAAGTCCTGCATAATCTATCATAGATAAATCATTTTCATTATCTCCAATACATATAATTTCCTCTCTTTTTATATTATAATAATTAGCTAAGAATTCCACTGCCTTTCCCTTTGAAACCCCTTTTGCCATTACCTCGAAATTATTATATAAAGAACTTACCACTTCTAAGCTATCAATTGAAGAAATCTCTTCTTTTGCAACTCTTATCTTTTCCAAGTCATTATCTATGGCAATACATTTAAGGATATCCTCTTCATATTTAATAAAAGCGCTCTCCCAGTCCTCAATTACTTTAACCTTAAACTGATGCTGTGAATCTAAATTCTCATTAAATTTTAAATAACTTTCTGAAGAATGAGAGATATATCCAGTGAGTATTCTATCCTTAGAATTAAAATGTGGATTTATTCCATTCTTTTTTAATACTTGCATTATTTTTCTGCAATTTTCAATACCTAATGTTTTTTTATACAATACTTCATCACTTTTTGCATGTTTTATATATGCTCCATTTGAAGCTATTACTGGCGCTTTAATTCCCAGTATTTCAGCGTAATAATTTGCAAAAGTAAAAATTCTCCCTGTGCAAACAGCTACAATTATGCCGGTATCCACTGCTCTTTTTATAGCTTTTCTATTTACTTCACTTATTTCCTTATTATTATTTAATAAGGTTCCATCCATGTCAGTACAAAGCAACTTATATTTCATATCTTAACTTCCTTTCGTGGTCGGGACTGTCTCAAATAAAATTATTAATAATTAATTATTTTGAAATATTTCCTTCAGCTAAATACTTGAGTACTCCATTAGAAATATTTAAACCAAAGTTCACTAAAGTTGCTTCCTTGGAAAGTTTATCTCTATCAGAAGCATTAGTTATAAATCCACACTCCACAAGAACACTAGGCATATTACTACGTTTTAAAACTGCTAATTCCTGCCTATGTTCCCCCATATCCTTCCAATCATCACTCTTTAACATTTCATTCTGCATAGTTTGAGCAAATTTAAGCCTTTCTGTTTTTTGAAAACCTGAAGGGTCATAGTAGTATGTAGAAACACCATTATACACACTTACCGTATTAGAATTAATATGGATAGAAACAAATAAGTCTGCTTTTTTATCATTTGCAATTGCGGATCTTTTAATTAAATCAGTTTTTACCAACTTGTCCAATTCTTTATCCTTATCTCTTGTGAGGACAACATTACAACCATTGTATCTTAAATTATCTAACATGTATTTGGCGATCTTCAAGTTGAGATCTTTTTCTAACAGCTTTCCTACATATGCACCGGCATCAACTCCACCATGTCCCGGGTCTACAACTACCTTATATTTATAAGGAGTTTCTTTCTTTTTGATAAAAACTAATATCTTTTTTTTATTTTGAAAATCTACATGTACATAGTTTTCATCCATAATTAATTTTTTAAAGTTAATTATATATAAGTTTTTATCATCGTTAAAATTACTTTCACTGGGATTAACTTTAGAGCCTTTTTTAATATTTATATTTAATACTTGAGACTTATCCAATTTTATTTTAAGATTATCTTTTTCTTCATTAAATTCCAAATCTGTTATATCTTTAGTGCAATTAATAGTATATTTTTTAAAAAAATCATTTTCTTCAAAGCCAATACTTCCATTTTCATCTTTACTAATTGCCAGTGAATTAATGTCTGTTTCAACTTTAGTTTCAACTTCTACACTTATTGCTTTTTCCTTTATGAAGAAAGAACTAATTACTAACATTAAGACTAAAAATAGTGAATACATAATTATTCTTTTTTTCAAAAGTACATTCATTGTTTTACCCCTTTTCATAATCATAAGTTTATACAAAAAATCAGTCACCAATGCAACTGATTTAAATTAATAATTTTATATTTGGTGCAGAAGATGGGACTTGAACCCACACGTGATTAAACACTGGCTTCTGAGACCAGCCTGTCTGCCAATTCCAGCACTTCTGCTAATAAGACGTTCTTGCATGATTACCTAATCTAATATTATCATAAATAAGTTGAATTTAAAATATAGTTTCAGAAGAATTAAAAATATTTTAAAAGAAAAAATATTTTTTAATGAAATATTTTGACTTGTTTTCGTTACTTTTTATATAAGCTTCCAGTCTTTTATATGAATTAGACCTATTATTATTATCTAAGGATTTCTTGCCATAGAATTCATCGTAAACAATGATAACTACTTCCTTAAGAATTTCTTTTAACTCACTATCATTTATGGTTTCTACATATTCTAAATCCCCTAAATTAGCTGGTTTATTAATTCCTATTCTCTTTAATCTTTTAATACAATAATGATAATAAGGAATTATACTTGTTCCTTTTAAGATTTTTTTTGTTTGAGCAACCGCGAATAATATCTTAGCAACAATTAAAGTTATAATTACCACAAAAATAGCTATAAAAATATTACCTTTTGATAATTTATAACTTCCTATATTAATAGAACTTTCAGTTTTATCATTGTCTTTTGATACTTCTTTAACTTTATTAACAGGCTCCGTACTTGTTTTAGTCTCCGGAGTAGCTACTACAGGTAATATTGGAGTAATGATGGCATTTACAGCTGCAGGTGTAACCTCTAATGTAGTCCATAAATCCATGGCTGGATCGACTAATACCTCACACCAAGCATGTGCTTCTTTGTTTGTAACTTTATATAACCCATCCGAATCCTTTGATCCTGGCATCTTAAATCCTTCTACATACCTGGCTGGAATTCCCTGCATACGACATAAAATAGTGGCAGCTGTTGCAAAATAAACGCAATATCCCTTCTTTTCTGTAAAGAGAAAGTTATCAACAAAATCTTGATTTTCAGGAACCTCGGAAACACTTGTTGTATACGGATAGTTTTTATCTAAGTATTCCTTTATCTTAGATATTGAATTATATCTGCTTTCTCCAAAAGGTGCAATAGATTCTAAAAGATCTCTAGTTCTTTGGGTAATACTACTCGGCACTTGTAGATAATTGCCATACTTTTGTGTAAATCCTTCTGAATTTCCTTCATCAGTACCTATCCTTTCATTTAACCATTCTAATTCAGAGCAATTTTCAAAAGCTTGTGCCTCTAGGGTATTATAATAATTAATAGAGTAGGACTTAGCCTTTGATAAATCTGCTACAAAAGTTGGTATATCATCGTAATAAACTTCACCTTTATCTAACTGTACATTGTAGGTATAAATAGGAGAAAATATTGAGCTGTTTTTATTTTTCTCTGGATAAATCACCATTTCGCTCTCATTCTGATTGTATAAGAACTTAGATAAAAACTTTTTTGAGGTTAATACACTATATCCTTGTTTAACTTTTAAGCTATAATCTTCCTTGTTTTTACTCCATGCAAAACCATTATAATTATCTTTTATTGAACCTCTTAGATATTCTGATTTATCTGATTTTACGGTTAAAAACAATTTATCATCTACAGTGATGGGACCTCCTAATTTTTTAATATCGCTAGAATATCCTGAGGCTTCTAACCCATAAGTAGATTTAATCAAATTAATTTTTACTGGACCAAAGGTGTTAATCAATTTTCCGTTTGCTATCCCTATATAATTACCTTTGTATTCCTGGGGAAGTTTAGTAGTGACAATAGAGATTAAAAGAGCTGGTATTAGAAAAAACAAAGATAATACACCACTATTTATCACCATATTAGGATTTGATTTTTTAAGTTTTCTTAGACTGGCTATGCAATTATTTATACCAAAGCTCATAATTCCAATAAAGGTAAATATACCAAGATTTCCTTTTACAACTTTAGGAAAACCCAGATACCAAAATAAAATCATAACTACCATAGAATATATTAAAACCAAGTTGGTAATTCCTTTACTGGCAAATAATAAGAATAAAAAAACCAGAAGAGGAATAAACCACATAAAAAGTAATTCATATTGCTCATAATAAGTTACAGAAGCACTTTTAACAGCTTCATTTATAGCAACTATATTATTAGAAACTTGAAAATATAAGTCAGTTTTTAATCCAAAATAAAATATATATGCTAACCCAATTGTAATAATACTTAGCAAGAAAATAATCTTATGAATGGATTTTTTGAAAATAAAATCAAATAAAAAATACCCTATTACACTTATGGTGAATACAGCTATTAATGGTAATAAATTAAAATCTATCATTAAATAACTTTCAGCTATAATTTTAAAGGTAAACATTAAATTCACAAATAATATGACTATATATGCTTTATTTCCCTTAAGAATGTTCATATCCTTCACCTACTCATCCAGACTAATAATAGCCTTTTCGCATTTTATAAACTCTAACCATCTACTTTTTTGTTCATGTATAAATTCTAAGTAATTGCCTCTACAATAAAATACAGATATCTTAAAGCCTATATTTCCTAATCTCATGATTTCATTGATTAAAACTTCATCTAGACTAAGCGTTATTATTCCAATCCAACTGCCCTGCTGAAGTGATGTAACTTTTGATTGTAAAAATGTAACTAGGTCAACAGGTCCTTGACTTTTATTGTTCAAGAAATATTCCATTAGTAATTGGAAGTCACCATTATTTGTTATATTAAATAACTTTTCTTCTTCATTATTAATCAATAAATTTATTCTATATTTCTTTATTTGTAAATAATTAATTAAGGATGTTGCTAAGTCAATCATCTGTTCTTCAATTAAATCATAATCTCCTTGTACCCCTTCCACTTTATTCATATTAAGAATTATATTTGTATCCTTTGAAGCAACTTCTTCAAAATTCTTAACATAGAGTTCGTTATGCTTTGCGCTTAACTTCCAATGCACTCTTTTTAAACTATCGCCTTCACGATAAGGCCTTAAATCTCTTATGGCATTAGAATCTTCAGATTTTGTTATATTTCTTTCATTAAAAACCTTCTCGTTGATTATATAAATCCTTGGATAAACCTTTATATACTTTGTTTCAACAAAACGTTTCTTAACCTTCATAATACAAAATAAATCTGTGAACAGTATGCTAGTTTCACTAAAGTCATATATTCCTCTTACTCTTAATTCTAGTTTATTTGAAAAGAGCTTTTCTTTATAATAATTTAAAAAGGTAACATCGCCAGTATAATTCTTTTTAAAATTAGAAATAACTTTGTTCTCCACCAGCATATATGCTGATGGAAAGGCGCTGAAACTCTTAACTACAATATTAAGATTTATAACATCCCCTGTTCTAAAAACATCACTAGCTATATTTAAATTAATTTTCATGGTGGCCTTTTGAAGGGTTATATGAATTAGCCCAAATACTAATATTAATATGCCAGAATAAAGAACTGAATACGGCAAATTCCCTCCACCTAAATATGCAAATATCCCTATTACAACTATAAAAACTAGAAGTTGGATTTTAATCTTAATCATCTAATTCACCCTTGGAACCTGAATGTTTTTTATTATTTCTATTATAACACTATCTGAGGTATAGTTGTTAGACCTAGCACTGGAAGATATGGTAACTCTATGGCTTAATACAGATAATATATTTGCTTTAATATCTTCAGGAATAACATAATCTCTCCCGTTTATCAAAGCTGTTGCTTGAGCTATCCTTAACAAAGATAGGGATGCTCTTATACTTCCCCCTATAACTAAATTTTTGTTATTTCTTGTGGCATCCATTATATTTACAATATATTCATTTATTTCTTTAGAAGCAAAAACTGCTCTACAGCTTTTCTGAAGCCTTATAATATCTTCTATTTCAGCAACACTACTAATTTCGTCTAAGGGCTCTGAATCTCTATATATTTCCAGTATTTTAGCCTCAAATACTTTATTGGGATATCCAATATGGACCTTTATTATGAATCTATCCAATTCAGCTTCTGGAAGTATAAAAGTACCTTCTAGTTCGATTGGATTTTGAGTAGCCATAACTATAAAAGGTTCAGCAAGCTTATAGGTTGTATTTCCTTCAGTTACCTGTTTTTCCTCCATTACCTCAAGTAGAGCAGACTGAGTTTTAGGAGTTGTTCTGTTAATTTCATCTGCTAATATTAGATTTGTAAACACTGGCCCCTTTTTAAACTCAAATTCTAGATTTTTAGGATTATAAATTGATACACCAGTTATGTCTGAGGGCAGTAAATCAGGTGTAAACTGTATCCTTGCATGACTTAGGTTTAATGATTTAGCTAGAGCCTTGACTAGGGTTGTTTTTCCTACCCCAGGAACATCTTCAATTAAAATATGTCCGCCTGCAATTATCCCTTTTAAAATATCTAATATTTCTTTCCTTTTCCCAATAATAACCTTATCAACATTAGAAACTATTTCATTAATCAACTCATTATTCTTCATACAATACCAACTTTCTTCTTATGATTCATATTATGCCCACTTTCTACTAATAATTTCTACTTAAGTTTTAAAATTCCTTCAAAACAAAAAAATAAACCTGTTTTTTACAGGTTTACTTACAATCTATCTTTGTTCCTTTTCTAATTACTTCATTTACAGGTTTATAGAAATCGTCTGAAATTTGCTTGTGCTCAATTAAACTTCCATTTTCGTATGTATTTATATAAGCCTTAGCCTTAATACCTTTTGAAGGAAATTGATCTTGAACAGTTTGACCTTTAGGCAAAGTTGGATCCTCTATATATTTTACACTAGGCTCAAATGTAGCATATATTTCATTAACTAAATCGTACTTTCTATTATTTAAACTAGAATTTGAATATATTTTAAAATATATATTTTTATTTTCAGTAAATGCTTGTATATATAATGGGTATGGAAGCGTATTAGTGAATTTATAGTCTAAGTTACCCCAATCTACTGTAGCATCCATAGCAGGTCCGATATAGTGTGACGGCAGTGTATGATGGGTTCTTTCCGTTGATATAATGTTAGCTCTTATTATTGCGTTATACAAAGTGGTTGAAACCTGACATATCCCCCCACCAAAATCTAAATCTACTTTTGTTCCAATTATTACTGGGGCCATTTTAAATCCTCTTGCAGCTGTCCTTTGCCCAACAGTTTCATTGAAACTAAAGCTCTGTCCTGGCATTAAGAGTTTATTATTTATACTTTTTGTAGCAACTTGAATATTAGTTGATCTTGAATAATCAGAAGAACTATAATTTGTTGTAAAGGTAGAAATCTGGGCGTCAATACTTCTAAGCTTATCGCTAGTAATATTGGCCATAACCTCTTCTATTGGCCCATCTAAAACTATCTCCAGAGAATTCACATCTCCATTTATCTTGCTTAGTATAACGTTCTCTAGCTTATCATCTAAAAGTTTTATACCATTTTTTTCAGGAACAATCTGAATATTACCATTTACTAAAGAAATTTTCCCATCTTCAGGTTTGGTTTCTACTTCTTTTTTTATGGTAGAAACAAATTCTTTAATTGGTTTTGGATCATAAATAAACTTTAAATTATACTGTTGTTTCTTATGGTTTTTTATAATTTTATATTTTTTTATTAAACTTAAATTTTTCCCATAATCAAAGGCTTGCTTTACTACATCGTCAATATTATATCTTGCATCTAGTTTTGAATATTCTAATTTATAGTACTTGTCTGATACCTTAATACTTATACTCTTTTTTAATATTGTGTCTCCACATTTTTGTGTAATTATACGTCTTACCTGATCAAAGGTTTTTCCTGAAACATCCACATCTTCAATTCTAACATTAGGATATACAATGTTTGTCCATTTTTTTGTACTACTATACATGTACCGCCCAAAAACAACTGACACCAACACAATAAACGAAAGCAAAGAAACAATAACAATAAACTTTTTTTTCATGAGAACCTCCTCTCGTCCACAATATAATTACATTGTATAATATTTTACTTATTATACATATATTGTATGTATAATTATATCATAAGATTAGGTGCTAAAAAGCTTTTTTTAATTCTTTTATAAGTATAGTTTGCCCTATATTAGTGTTATTATTACAATATTTAATAAGAATTTTACCTCAAGTACAAGAGACTATTTGTTTTTCATACTATATAATATCATAAGAATGTATACAAAAATAACTTATATTATGCTACTATAATCTTACGGAGGTAAACAAATGCAATATAATGAACAACTATTAAAAAACCATTTAACTGAAATACTAAATATACCAAGTCCCACCGGCTATACAGATAAAATCATGCAATATATTAAGAAGGATTTAAGCTCTGAAAATATCCTTTTTACCGAAACAAACAAAGGTGCTTTAATTATAAGCATTAACGGCAACAATGATTCCTATCAAAGGACTTTTTCAGCCCATGTAGATACCCTAGGAGCTATGGTAAAAACTATTAAAAATTCTGGAACTCTTTCATTAGTCCCTATTGGTGGTTTTATGATGAACTCCATTGATGGAGAAAATTGCACTGTCTCAACGCTTTGTGGAGAAGATTATACAGGTACGGTTCAAACTATAAAGCCTTCAGTTCATATATCTGGAGACGAAGCTAGAGAACTAAAAAGAAGCCCTGAAAATATGCAGGTTATACTAGATGAAAAGGTTTTTTCAAAGGAGGATGTGGAAAAGCTAGGAATTAATGTGGGTGATATTATATCCTTTGAAACTAGAACAAGAATAACTGAGAAGGGTTTTATCAAAAGTAGATACCTTGATGATAAAGCTAGTGTGTCAATTTTATTGTTTGTAATAAAATATTTAATTAATAATAAGATTCAATTACCTTACACAACAAATTTTTATATTAGCAATTACGAAGAAGTAGGTCATGGAGCTCGTGCTGCACTTCCTAAAAATACCAAGGAGTTTATAGCAGTAGATATGGGAGCACCAGGGTTGGATCAAAATTCCTCAGAATATTGTACTTGTATATGTGCTAAGGATTCCTCAGGCCCCTATGACTATACATTAAGAAAAAAATTAATAGATTTATGTAAAGCAAATAATATACCTTATAAAGTAGATGTATATCCGCACTACAGTTCTGATGCATCAGCAGCACTTGGTTCTGGTTGGGATATAAGAACGGCCCTAATTGGCCCTGGAGTTTTTGCTTCTCATGCCTATGAAAGAACTCATATGGATTCAATATTTGCTACTGTTGATTTAGTTTTAAAATATTGCGTTGAAATTTAAATAAGGAATGTACGATATATTGCCCTACCCTAAAACATCTATCCCTTTTTAAAATTCATGATATCTTTGAATTTTAATCCTGAAACAAAATATACAATCATAGTTGATATTAATAGTAAGCATAGGTTACCTATAAAATTCAACTGAATTTCTTTAATTGTATATGTAAATATCATAGAAATTATAACTATGAAATACATAGTTTTGTATTTCCATTTAAGATCATTTTCTTTATTAATAATCTTTGATAAACATAAAACCATAATAGATGTCAACGCAAATGAAATTAGTGTAGCTAAACTTGCTCCTATTATTTCATATTTGGGTATAAGTAAAAAATTTAATATTACATTTACACCAGCTGATATAGTTGACGTTATAAAAATGTATTTAGTTCCAGTTTTATTATAAAATAGACCCGAAACAAAAAAATAATATACTCCGTTAAAAACATTAGCAAATGCTATATAAGGTATACAAGCTACTGCACTATAATAGCTTTTGCTAATCATAATTTTGAAAATATATGGACTCAGAATCGATAACCATAGTGCTCCAAGAGAATAAACTGAAACAAATGCAGTTCCAAATTTATAAATTTGATTTTTATCACTTTTCCTATCTTTCATAACATAAAAAAACCAGGGCACAAAGGCACTATTAACAGCACCTGCAGCCATGTTAATTATATTTCCAAATTGATATCCTATACCATAGATTCCAACTAAATCAAGGTTTTTTAATTTATTTAGTATAAATCTATCAGCCAGGTTTGATACCCAGGATGCTAATGTATGAGGTACCAAAGGTAAAGCATACTTTAGACTTTTTACCATTATATTTTTATCTAATGTCCATTTTATAAATTTATTTAACATTATAATGGCGTATATGAAAGTTGTTATAGTTACTATAAGTGAGCTTAATAATAGCCCCATAGCTCCAAGTTTCATATTTACGATAAAAAATATATTTAAAAGTATAGTCACTAAAAACACAGTTACTTGTTGTATTACATATTTTTTGGCTTTATGTTGCATTTGCAATATACCTTGATATATAGGAAATATAGTCGAAAAAGCTACTGTAAGTAATCCAATTGCCATGTATGGGTAGAAGTTTATTTTTTCTAGCCTTTTATCTAAAATAAACTTATGTGTACTAAATAAAAACAAAGTAAGTATTAGTGAAATCATTAAAACAGTTGTTATTATTGTTCCAATAAATTTGTTAAACAACTTTTCATCATCTACATATTCATAATAGTATTTAGAAATAGCACCCTGTAATCCAAACAAATAAAACATTCCAAGAAAACCCGTTACTGCTGTGACCATATTGATTATTCCATAATCACTTGGTGTTAAGTGTTCAGTGTATACTTTTAGCAAAGAAAACCCAATGCATGCTTGTAAAATTTGAGCAATACCATATATTCCTGCATTTTTAGTAGTTTTTTTTACAGAACTCATAAATTAATTTCATCCCCTTTACTGACCATAAAGTAATTTTATCATTACTATATTATGGAAGCAACAAGTAAAAACTTAGAGTTCATCAAATATAGAAAGCTGAGTTTCTCCATATCCCCGCTTATAGGCCTCTATTATATCTACCATTTTATATAGTATACCGTGACTTTCACACTCCTCTTTAAATAACTGCCACAGCTCCTTTGCCTTAGGTGAACGACACTCATAATCATTACCATACTGTTTAATGTACTTTTGTTTAAGAGTGGGAAAGAGTTGGTCTAACTTTTTATAATACCAAACCCTCTGGTTTTGTCTCAAGGTTACACCAAAAGCGGGATATATAAATTTGGCACCACTTTCATGGGCAATACTAATTATACTGCTTATATTTTCCGCGTTATCTTCCAAAAATGGCAATACTGGCATTAGTAATATCCCAGCAAATATTCCATTGGCAGAGAGCTGTTTAAGAGCAGCAAACCGTTTTGATGATACTGCCACATTAGGTTCTATCTTTTTACATAGTTCATCATCACAGGTGGTAATAGTAATCTTAATTAGTACTGGTGAATGAATTTGTATTTTTTTTAACACATCTATATCTCTAATAACTAAATCACTTTTTGTAGCTATTGAAACACCGAAACGGTAGGTATTAATAATCTCTAGAGCTTTTCTTGTCAAGAGGTATTCCTTTTCAAGTGGATTGTAGGGATCACTCATTGCCCCTGTACCAATTACTCCAGTTTTGCGTTTTGATTTAAGGTCACGTAAAATTAAAGCAAGAGTATTTTCCTTTGCCCTTACCTGATCAAAATTCTCAACATGATAACATTCACTTCTACTATCACAATAGATACATCCATGACAACACCCTTTGTAAATATTCATATTATAGTTATTCCCAAACCAAGAATTGTTATCAGTGTAACCTGAGATTATTGTTTTTGCTGGAATAAACTCCATAATACAAACTCCTTTCCAGTAGGTATTTTCTTTCTAAATCATTACTCAACCTTAAACCTCAATACTGTTTTAAGCCTAGTAGTTTCTGTCTTCCTAGGATCTGAAAGGTATATTTCCCGATGTTTAGGAGAAATTCTATTATAACCATTATCCTTGCAGAATTGTTCCATGATTTCAAAACTTGCAGGCTCCTTATCATAACTACCTACATGAAGCATTTGGCAACATAAGCCCTCAGATATTGTGCTATATTTTATTTCATCAAGGTAAACATTTGGCTTTTTCTTTTTTGTTTCAGACATAAATCTTTCGAATAAACCAACAGTAAGAAACTCTGGTTGCCTTATCATAACTTTGTATTTAAAATTGCTTTTAACTGTAGAAGATAAGTTTTTATCCAATAGATCCCACACACCCTCCAGTGGAAACACAGTGTAATCGTAATAGTTCATGGGAACATTTTCACTTTTGTAGGACATCTTTACTGCATAACTAAAACTATAAAGTGCGGCAGTTACAAGAGCAAACTTTTCTCCATTCGGATCCCCATTACTCTCAATCATAGCGGAATTTATAGAAGGTACTGTAACAATAACCGGTGTTTTCTTTGGCAGATATAAATCCTTATATACTTTTTTGTAATCTAACTTATCCATTTTGCTAGCCTCTCTTCACCTTATAATATAATTAGTATAACGCTTATAACTTGACAACTACGTGTCATATTATAGATATTTTTTGATGCCTTCTTGGAACTTTTCTTTTATAATATTCCTAATATACTTTGGTTCTAAAACCTCTGCATAATTACCAAAGGATAAAATATATCCATAAATCCATTCATCCTCGGGAAAAGTTGGTGTTACAATAAAACTTCCATCTTCATTTTTTATAATTAATGCCTGATCAAACTCGTCATACACCCTATAAGCCATTTTTGCTTCAATTCTTAAAACAAGTTTTACCATTTTGTCCTTGTAGTCTTTAGAATTATCCCAAACCTCTTTAGGGGGCTCCCTTTTAAAAGTTTCCGTTAAGGGAATAAGATTTTTTATTCGAGTGATTTTAAATATCCTAAAATCACTTTTAATTCTACAAAAACCGTAAATATACCAACTCTGCCCCTTAAATATAAGCTTAACAGGCTCAATAGTTCTTTCAGTTTTTTCCCCATACGAACTGAAATAATCAAAAGTTATAATTGTACTGCTTAGAATTGAGGTTTTAAGTACATTAAATTTTTCTTGTTCACTATCCTCACTGCCCCAATGAGAAAAATCAACCTCAATCCAATTCATGCCTTGCTTATTAAAAAGAATACTTAGTTTATTAAGCACAGGCTCTATGTGATGAAATTTCACAGCATTTAGACTTTGTAAACTCATTAATATTTCATTTTGTTCATGTTCAGAAAGTAAAGATTTATTCAGTATAAAATTATCGATGATACTGATACCTCCACCTTTACCCTTATTTGTGTAAATCGGTATTCCAGCAGATGAAAGTGTGTCAATATCACGATAAATTGTTCGCATTGAAACTTCGAAATGCTCTGCTAGTTCCTTTGCGGTTATTGTCTTTTTATCAAGTAAAATATATACGATTTCAAATAACCTGTTAATTTGCATATTTAATCACCCACTTATATGATATCACAGTAATATGACAACAGCATGTCATATTATATCTTATTTCTTAGATGGCCATTTTTAAAATTCTAAAATATAATTTTATATTTAAAAGGGGCTGTCTTAAAATAAAATGATTAATCCATTTTATTTTAAGACAGCCCCAAACTGCTTAATTTCTAAATTATCTTACATTATTAAAATTTTAATCTCACCAGGTTTAAAACTAAGTTGCAAATCACTTTGATGATCAAAATCATAAATATCATGACTCCATTCATTTTGTGAATATAAAAGCCATGCCCTTTTAGAACCATTCCCTGATTCATATCTTATATTTTCTAAGAATAAGGTATACTCTCTAGAATTGTTCAGATCTGTATTACCAACTATTATAATTACATTCTCATTTGATTTCCATCTGTTACCCTCTATAATATATGCAAGCCCAATAGCAGTAGTATATGGTGATTCAAAATTAACATGAAAAAAATTATTCGGGTTTGTAAAAGTATCTAGAAATTGATTTTTAATCTTACTTATAGCCTCTAAAGTATCAGGGATATCCCATCTACTTTGGTTTATCCAATTTAATTCTAAACTTGTGTTAAGAGATTTAGTTTCATATACCTCAACACCAGAGGTTATAATTGGAACTGAATTAGGTAAAAACTCATTAAGTATAGTTAAAAACTTTGATACTAACTTCCCATATTCTCCCGCTGCTATTCTTGGGGTTTCTGGAGTTTCGGTATAAACAAATGCTGGTGACTTAAATTTACTTAATCCAGTTATAAATTTATAGGTATTAGACTGTGAAATCATAGATTCTACCCCCCAATTATAACCAGTAGCCATATTATATCCATTTTCACTTGAAAGTTCTAACTCCCCAGAGAAAAATTTCGCTGAAATAAAACAAAAATCCTTATCTAACCTTCGTGAACTATCTATAATTCTATTCACCAATTCAACTGGAAACTCATGTCCCATATTTAATATTGCTCCATCAATTCCTAAGTTATTTTGGTAATCTAAAATAATATTTAACACGGCATTACATATCATTTCATTGTCCCCAGGCAAATTTTTAGGGATAATATCTACAATAATTCTAATATCTAAAATATGACAGGCTTCAACCAAAGCCTTAAATTCTTCTATAGCGGTAAGGTCCTCTGCAATCATAGGGTCATTTAATCCAGAATCTATAACTGAAAAATCCTTAGTTGTAGAGGGGAATTTTGAAATGGGTAATAAATAAAGAGTAGTTATACCCATCTTTTTTAATAAAGGAAGCAAGGCAATGGTTTTTAAAAAAGTTCCTGTTTCCTTGAAACCATTTTCATCACAATCCTCTAAAAGACCACTTCCATTATGATCCCAAGCGGTAGAAATTCTTACATCCATAGCATAAATAGAGCTCTTCTTTATCCAGTCACCACCTAAATAATCCTCTTCCTCATGAAAATTGCATAATATTTGAGACACTGACTTATTGTAATCTGTAGATATATTCTTTTTAGGCATTATAAAATCATTGATGCAACTAAAATAAAAGTTATATGGATTTACTAAAGTTATACCTTTTTCATCAATAAATTTTTCCTGTCCGTTGTAGCCAAAACAATTCCATAAGTCTGGTACTGAATACCTAATATTTTCTCCAAATGAAGTTTTCTCTTTAAGCCTTAACATAAGCTTATTAAGGCTACTCTCTGTTAATACCATCTTTCTCAAGCCCCCCATAATAACAACAATATCGCTATAAATATCTTTAGTTAAACTACTCTATCCACTATTTAGGATAATTCAAATTACTTTCATTAGCACTTAATAAAACATTATTAAGATACTTATTTGCTAAATATTTTGCCATAGGAAGATTCATGTCAAGATAATTACCACAATCTCTTGCAGAAGCTCCTGGAATTTCCCCTTCATACATAGAAATAAATTCAAACATTTCTGTAACTAATTCTAGGACATCCTTTGAAGAAAAATCTCCATTTAACAATAAATAAAATCCAGTTCTGCATCCCATTGGTCCAAAGTAAACTGTCTTAGCTGAAAATTCTTTGTGATTTCTTAGAAACGTTGCACCTAAATGCTCTATAGCATGCATCTCAGCAGTATTCATAACTGGTTCTAAGTTTGGAGTTGTCATTCTAAGGTCAAAAGTAGTAATAACATTTTCTCCTATCATATCTTTTCTTGAAACATATACTCCTGGAACTAACTCTAAATGATTAATTGTAAAACTTGCAATTTTTTCCACTATTCCACCCCTTAAATTTATATTTTATTTAATAAGGATTTATTATAGAATTCACATAAATTATTCACTCCACATTCCTGGCACAAAGGTTTTCTAGCTTTGCATATTCTTCTTCCATGGAAAATAAGGGTATGATGTGATATTATCCATAATTCTTTGGGTACCTTTTTCATTAACTGATTTTCCACCACAGTAACATCTTTTCCATTGGAAAGTCCAATCCTATTAGCTACCCTAAATACATGAGTATCCACTGCAAAAGCTGGTATATTAAAGGCATTACTAAGTACTACATTTGCAGTCTTTCTACCCACTCCATCCAATATAATAAGTTCTTCCATTGTACCTGGAACTGTACTATTAAACTTCTCTATCAAAACCTTGCATAAAGATAAGATATGTTTGGCCTTACTTTTATATAAACCAATTTCCTTTATCTTACCTTCTAATTCCTCTTGTTTTAAAGTCACAAAATCTTGTGGAGTTTTAAACTCTTGATATAATTTTTCTGTGACCTGATTTACCTTTTTATCAGTGGTTTGCGCTGATAAAACTGTTGAAATTAAAAGTTCAAAAGAATTTGTGTGTCTTAGTTCACACTCTGCGCTAGGATACATTTCATAAAGTTTTTCTAGTGTAAGTTTTATTTGTTCCTGTTTAAGCATTTTAGTTCTCCTATTAAGGTATTTATTATATTATACCCATGTTTATCCCCACAGTTTTATAGGCTT
Source organism: Clostridiaceae bacterium (assembly GCA_014380625.1). Classification (GTDB taxonomy): domain Bacteria; phylum Bacillota; class Clostridia; order Clostridiales; family Clostridiaceae; genus JACMJL01. The sequence continues at coordinate 21,384 of JACMJL010000251.1, read as the reverse complement.
TAATAGCCCTATTTAACATTTCTTCGTCATGAGCTGCAGTAGGAATATTTCTTATGCGTGCAGCTGCAAGTGGTATAGTTGAAAAACTCAAAATTTTAGCATAAACACCTTCTTGTAATAATTCCTGGCTAAACTGCTGGGCAATTTCTGCATTACTAAAAATACAAGGTGTAATTGGTGTTTCACTTTGTCCAATATCAAAACCTATTTTTTTTAATTCTCTTTTTAGATATCTTCCATTATGCCAAAGCTTATCTATAAGCTCTGTACTTTCATTTAAAATATTAATTGCCTCAATTGCAGCCCCAACTGCACCGGGTGTCATGGAATTTGAAAATAGAAAGGGACTACTTTTTCTTTTGAGCCATTCTATTAGATCCTTAGAGCCTGCTACATATCCACCAACTACTCCTATTGCTTTTGATAAGGTACCTATTTGAAGATCAATTTTACCCACCAAATCATGATGAGTTCCTGATCCACTACCATTTTGTCCGATAACACCAATAGCATGAGCATCATCAACATAGGTTATTAAATCCAATTCTTCAGCAATATCAACTATATCTTGTATCTTAGCAATATCGCCATCCATTGAAAAAATCCCATCAGTAATCACCATTATTTTATTATAAAGACCGCTATCAACTGCGGATTTAGCCTTATGTCTTAGGTCCTTAACACTTGAATGTTCATAGTATATGATTTTAGCTCCTGAAATTATACATCCATCAATTATAGAAGAATGATTATAAGTATCAGATAGAATAGCATCATGACTATCCATAATAGCTACTATGGCACCAATATTACAATTATAAGCAGATTGAAAAGTAATTGCTGCTTCCATATTAACTAGTTCCGCAAGTTTAATCTCTAATTCTTCATGTATATCTAAAGAACCACTAAGCGCTCTAGTTCCACCTGATCCAGCTCCATACTTTTCAGTTGCTTTTATGGTTGCTTCAATAATTCTTGGATTATTAGAAAGTGCTAAATAATTAGTAGAAGAAAGATTAACTAACTCTTTTCCGTCATGCCTTATAATAGGCCCATTTCCACAACTAAATACACTTATTTCATTATATATTTTTTGTTCCTTCATATCCTTCAAATTTTTATCTAAATATTTTTGTAAAGCTTTTCCGCTCATTTGAAAGCCTCCTTATTTCTCAATAAATACAATTATTATTAGATGAAAATTACTAGTCCTTATATACCCCTCTATATTCTTCAGGTAATAACTGAGCAATAGCCTTCATAATATGCTTCATTGATCTTTCATCAAATTCATGTTTATTTTCATTTTGATTTTTCTCAAGCATTTTAACTGCCTTACCTATTTTAATATTAACTCTGGCATGCTGGAATTTTTCCTTTTCCATGCCTAAATTATTGATTGGTAATAATTTCTCACTACCACATACTCCAATTGGTATTATATCTGCTTTTGTAAATTTTTGAATTAATAGAATCCCTCTTCTTGCTTCCATTAGAGCTCCAGTTCTACTTCTTGTCCCTTCTGGAAATACAAGAATATTATTACCACTTTTAACAGTCTTAATAATGCTAGACATAGCATCCTTATCTGCTGAATTTGGTGTAATTGTAATTGTTTTAACTACATGTGTGCCTAAATTAGTAAATTTATTTTGTGAAAGTTTAATTCCAGCTACAAAAGTAACATCTTGAGCTTCCAAAACCTTGTTTAATACAAGTCCGTCTGAATTGCTTAAATGATTACTAATAAAGATTACTGGATTTTCAAGGTTTTTTAAGTTTTCCATACCTTCAATGTTAATATCTGCATATTTGTTTAAAAATCCATCAACTAACTTTTTTGATATTAATGTAACTACATTGTCTGGAAGGAATTTAAAAAACATAGAATACCATGTACTACTCACTTAGTCTCCGCCCTTCTTATCAAAATATAAATCATGAATATTAGTTTTCTTCTCTATAATATTATAATTTTATTAAATATAAAAGTCTATTATAATATTTCTTAACATAAGTGGACTTTATTTCATTCCAGTCATATCCTACCATATTATTAGATAAAAGTACGTTTATAATTGCATTCCTTTGCAATAAATTCTTACCCCTCCAGCCGCAGGAGGTCTTTTTATACTTTTCATTAAAAACACTATTATTCATAAAAATTATCTCTTCTATATTAACTTTCTCCATAAATACTAAGGGTTTGAATTCCTTCACTTTTGAAAAGTCTATATTAATATTTTTAGGGCAGCTACTTTGGCAGGAGTCACACCCAAAAATTCTACCCTTAAGTTTTAATAACTCATCATCCTCTAAATCTTTCTTCTGAGTTAAAAATGAAAGGCACTCATTAGGATTACAACCACCCTTATGTATTGAACTACTTGGGCATTTGCTAAGACATGCGGTACAATTTCCACAATCCTCCTCCATTTTAGAGCTTTCTTCTAAAGTTAAATCCGTTATTATCTCCCCTAAGAACACATAGGAACCATATTTTGAAGTTATTAGCATTTGGTTTTTTCCAATAAATCCTACTCCACAAAGTGCAGCTATATGTCTCTCTGGAAGTGCGTTACTATCCACAAAAGAAATTGCTTTTCCACCTAGTTTTTCTATATAGTCACAAATCTTCATTAAATATAATTGCACTATGGAGTGATAATCCAATCCATGAGTATATTTAGAAAAATTAACCCCTTCATTAAACCTTTTATCATATAAATAAGGAAAAGCAATGGATATTATTGTTTTTCCCTCTTTCATGTACAAATTAGGATTGATTCTTTTATTTATATCATTTTCTTCAAATATATTCTCCAATCCATTAACTTTTCTAAGTTGAAACATTTCCTCAAGCTCATGAAATTTTCTGCATTTTGTAAAACCTAGGGTATCTAGACCTAGGTCTTTACAATATTTAATTATCTTAACCTTATTATTTTCATTCATCTTAGATCACCCAGTAATCAGTTATATCTATAACAGTATTGTTAACTTTGTTCAAAATCTTAGCAGGGATGCCAACAGCCGTTGAATTACCTGGTACATTTTCAAGTACTACTGCATTTGCACCAATCCTTGCTCCATCTCCAACTTTAATAGGTCCAAGTACCTTCGCACCCGTTCCTATTATCACATTATTTCCAATAGTTGGATGGCGCTTCCCCGTATGCTTACCAGTACCCCCTAGTGTTACTCCATGGTATAATATAACATTGTCTCCTATGATAGCAGTTTCTCCTATGACAACTCCCATTCCGTGATCAATAAAAAGTCCCTTACCTATTGTAGCCCCAGGATGAATTTCTATACCTGTGAAAAACCTTCCTAATTGTGAAAAAACTCTAGCAATAAAAAATAGTTTTTTAACATAGAAAAAGTGAGCAATCTTATAATAGATTAACACCCGTATACTAGGATACAATAGTAGAACCTCCACCCTAGTTCTAGCCGCTGGATCTAAGTCAAGTATATTATCAATATCATATTTTAACCCTTTAAACATAATTAACGCCCCCCAAAATTTAAACAAAAAACAAAAAAACCCGCCTCTTATACATAGAGACGAAGTCAACCTTCGCGGTTCCACTCTAATTAGATATAGAATCTCACTTTTTCGAACACTAAAAATGCTCTATTACTATAACGGGTAATCCCGATGCAGCCTACTTGATTCGGTGCATAACTCCGAAGGGCACTTCACGTAAAATCCATCTAAGAATCATCTCAGTAAAAGATCCTCTCTCTGTAGATTTTATTCATGTTACTTTTCTTCATCATAGCATTTCCGACTAGATTACTATACATTAATAATATATGATTATATAGTAATTTGTCAACATTATTTAACTACAAAATCTATGTTTTCCTATGATTTTAATTAATGGTCTTGACCATATCCAAGCATTAGTAGCTTTTGCAGGATTAAAATAATATACCGCTCCGCCAGAAGGATCCCAGCCATTAAGTGCATCTCTTGCTGCGTTAATAGATGTTTGTTCTAGCTTTGCAGATATCTGTCCATCCACTGTAGCTGTAAAAGCACCAGGTTGATAAATAACTCCAGCTATAGTTTTAGGAAATCTAGAATCCCTAGTTCTATTTAATACTACAGCCCCTACTGCAACTTGACCTTCATATGGTTCTCCTCTTGACTCCCCGTTAATTAAGCTTGCAAGAAGCTTCACAGTTGCATCGTTAGTTGTACTTCTAGATGAGGTAACAGCTGCATAGGTGTTTGAAGTATTGCTATTTTCTCCCGGAATAAAAATTCCTAAGGAAACCAGAGTACTGTTCCCCGCTATACCATCTGCCTTTAATCCATTTTTTTGCTGAAAAGCTTTTACAGCTAAATAAGTTTGATAACCATAAACCCCATCTATATTTCCTTTATAAAAACCCCAACGTTTCAGTTTATCCTGAATTACGTATATATAGTCCCCCTTAGATCCATATTTAAAAGTAACAGCACTAACTGCACTTCTATATGGAATAACAACTGTATTGAATAATAGATAAACAGAAATAAAACTTAATAAAAGAACCAAAAATATTTTATAGTTAAAATATCTCTTTACCATAAAAAAACCTCCTTACTATGAAATTATAATATATTTTGTGCTATTTTTTAGAAATAATACTCAGTGTTATTTTTTGCGCAAAACAGACTAACAGCTATATACAGAGAGTAAACAAGCCCTACGTCACCTTTAATTATAATAAATGAAACAATTCCATTAAATTTAGGTTAAATCCGTTGCATTTTAAAATAAATGCTATATAATGTTACTGTGGAATGTAATGAATTTTTGTAATATATAACCAATTAAGGAGTGTGATTGTTTAATGGACAGTGGTCCCGAACACGCAAAAAAATTAATATCTTGGAAGGGATCAACGCTCTATTAAACTTTTTTTTAGTTGTAATGCATCCCTTCCTTGGAGGAGGATGTAAAATGAAAAATAACTTTTATCTAAGTAGAATTTTAGGCAATAAAGTTTATTCCCCAGATATGAAGGTTATCGGTACACTAAATGATCTTGGTGTTATAAATGAATTAAAAAGTCCCCATGTCACCACCGCAAAAGTAAAAACTAGAAGTGGAATTAAAGATTACAACTTTAAGAACTTTTCAATTACAAAACAAAATGGACAATATGTTTTAGTATGTAATAAATTTGAGGAATATACTTCACCTAATACAATGTTTTTAAGAAAACACATCTTAGATCAACAGATTATCGATGTTAACGGGAGAAAGGTAGTTCGTGTCAATGATGTGTCCTTATCCTCTTTAGAAAAAGGCGCCTATGTAGTTGCTGTAGATATCGGCATGGATGGTCTTCTTAGGAGAATTGGAATAGCTAAACCACTTAAAATGATTGGCCTTAAATTTTCAGCTAAACTAATGTTATGGAATAATGTAGAAGCTATTATAACTTCAAATGAAAATATTGTTCTTTCAAAAACTTATAATTCTTTGTCCATTCTTCATCCATCAGATTTAGCTGATATTATTGAAGACTTTGATGCTAAAACAGGTCTTACTATTTTCTCCTCACTAGATAATGCTACTGCTGCGGATGTTTTAGAACAAATGGAAGCAGATGCACAAGTTAGTTTCATTGAAAGCCTATCTGCTGATAAGGCTGCAGATGTTTTAGAAGAAATGCCTGCGGATGAAGCTGCGGATATTCTTGATGGTATGGATGAAGAGAAGGTAGAAGAGCTACTTAATAGTATGGAAAAGGAAGCTTCTGATGAAATCAGAGAATTATTGGAATATGATTCTAACGCAGTTGGAAGTCTTATGAGTACGGATTTTGTTTTCTTTAAAAACCATGAAACTATAAATGAAGCTATTGATAGTCTAAGAAAACTAAAACCTGAAGAAGATGAAATGTTCAATCTTTATGTAGTAGATAATAATGAAAAGTTAATAGGAACTCTTTCCTTAAGAGACCTAATCATTTCTGAACCAACTAGCAAAATAGGTGATATTATGAACAAAAAATTCAAATCAATGTTTGATACAGATAGTATTAATGATTTGATAAAAAATGTTTCAAAATACAATCTAGTAGCTATCCCTGTTACGGATCATGAAATGAAGTTACTTGGCAATGTTATAATAAATGATATCATTTATGAATTGCTTAAGAACAAAAGGAAGCTGGTTTAGATGAGGAGGTTACTATGAACGAAAAAAATGAAAAAACAAATTCAAATAAAAAACCTTGGCTTGTAGGCTTAATGGTATTTCTATCTGTTCTTGGTCCAGGCTTAATAACTGGAAGCGTAGATAATGATGCCGGTGGTATTTCAGCCTACTCAGTTGCTGGAGCGCATTATGGATATCTTTTACTTTGGACATTAATACCTTGTTTCATTGCTTTATTAGTAGTACAAGAGATGAATGCAAGAATGGGTATCGTGACTCAAAAGGGTTTAGCCGATCTAATTCGTGAAAATTTTGGTGTAAAGATTACCTTCTTTATATTTCTAGGACTTTTAGTAGCAGATATAGGTAATACAGCTACTGAATTTGCAGGTATTGCTGGAAGTTTACAGGTATTTAATCTTTCAAAATATGTAACAGTCCCAATTGCAGTAATTTTAGTGTGGATACTGGTTGTAAAAGGAACCTATAGATCCGTTGAAAAGATATTCTTAGTATTTAGTTTATTTTTACTCTCCTATGTTTTTTCAGCGCTCCTTGCAAGCCCTGATTGGCATCAAATTGGTACTTCTTTAATTAATCCTATACCTTCCTTTAAAGGTGCCCATGGAGAAGGTATTGATTCTGCTTGGATTAGTACTGTAATAGGTTTAATCGGTACTACTATTGCCCCTTGGATGCAATTTTATATGCAATCCTCTGTTATAGAAAAAGGTATTAAAATATCTGAATATAAATATGCGGTTATGGATGTTATACTTGGATGTATAGTAACAGTGGTTGTTGCTTTTTTCATTATTGTCTCCTGTGCAGCAACCTTAAATAAACAAGGTATTACTATATATGAGGCCAAAGATGCGGCAATAGCCTTAAAGCCCTTAGCTGGAAATTTAGCCTCAAGTTTATTTGCTTTTGGTCTCTTAGTTGCTTCTGTATTTTCAGCAACAATTCTTCCATTGGCAACTGCCTTTTACATCTGCGAAGCCTTTGGTTTTGAAGCTGGTATAGATAAAAATATGAAGGAGGCTCCAGAGTTTTACGGACTATTTACTGCAATTATAATCATAGGTGCTGCAATTATTCTTATACCCGGCGCACCATTACTTAAGATTTCTCTTGGGTCTCAAGTAATTAACGGTATGCTTCTACCTGTGGTTCTAATTTGTATGATGCTAATGGTAAATAAAAAAGACCTTATGGGTGAATATGTGAATAATAAGTTTAAAAATTGGGTGGGCTGGATTACAATAATTATTTTAATAGCATTAACTATATTATTATTATTCCAATCTATACTTCAAGTATTTGGTTTTTAATTACTTTAGATACCGCTTTATAGAAATTAATTTCTATAAAGCGGTATCTACTTAAAGGCATAATAAATAATTTCTATAGTCTAAAATTATTTATTATGCTATTATAAATCTCTAGGAGGGATAAATTATGAATACAAGCAAAGATTTTTTACCAATTAATAATGAGGACTTAAAAAAGAATAATATTCAGCAATTAGATTTTGTTTTTATCACTGGCGATGCTTATGTAGATCATCCTTCCTTTGGAACTGCAATTATTAGTAGAATGCTTGAAAGTCAAGGCTTTACAGTTGGTATAATAGCTCAACCTGATTGGAATAATGCAGAGGACTTTAAAAGGTTAGGAAGACCAAAGTTAGCTTTTCTTATAAATTCTGGTAACATAGATTCTATGGTTAATCATTATACAACCTCAAAGAAAAGAAGACATGACGATTTATATTCCCCTGGTGGTAAAAGTGGTTTTAGACCAGACAGAGCACTAATAGTGTATTGTAATAGAGCTAGGGAAGCCTTCAAAGATGTTCCTATCATTATTGGTGGTATGGAAGCTAGCCTTAGGCGTTTTGCTCATTATGATTATTGGGATAACAAAGTTAGACGTAGCATTCTTCTAGATTCAAAAGCTGATCTCCTTACCTATGGTATGGGTGAAAAGACCATAATAGAAATTGCAAACCTACTAAGTTACGGAAAACCACTGGTCAATATTAATAGTGTTAAAGGCACCGTATATATTACAAACGATATATCAAAGTTAAAAAATTATATAGAAGTTCCCTCTTTTGAAGTTGCTTCTAAGGATAAATTAGAGTACGCAGAGAGTTATAAATTAGAGTCCCTTGAACAAGATGCAATTAGAGGTAAAACCTTAGTGCAGAAGCACGGTTCTAGATACATTGTTCAAAACCCACCTCAAATCTCTCTTTCTGAAAAAGAAATGGATTTTGTTTATAATTTGCCCTATACTAGGACTTATCATCCAATTTACGAAGCAGCTGGAGGAATCCCTGCAATTAATGAGGTGAAATATTCTATAACTAGTCATAGGGGATGTTATGGCAGTTGCTCTTTTTGTGCACTAACCTTTCATCAAGGAAGAACTATTCAAAATAGAAGTGCTCAGTCAGTGGTTGATGAGGCTACTTTGTTTACAAAAGATAAGGAATTTAAAGGATATGTCCATGATATAGGGGGACCTACCGCAAACTTTAGGCACAAAGCTTGCAAGGTTCAAGAGACTAATGGGGTCTGTAAAGATAAGCAATGTATGTTCCCAACGCCCTGCAAAAACTTAATTATTGATCATTCTGAGTATCTAAGTTTACTTAAAAGAGTAAGAGAAATTCCCGGTATAAAAAAAGTCTTTATTCGTTCTGGTATAAGGTATGACTATTTAATGTATGATAAGAATCCTGAATTTTTAGAGGAACTTGTACAGCATCATATCAGTGGTCAGTTAAAGGTTGCTCCTGAACATATCAGTGATAGAGTTCTTAAATACATGGGAAAGCCTGGTCAAAAAGAGTATACGGAATTTGTTACAAAATACTTTGAAGTAAATAAAAAATTTAATAAAAATCAGTTTTTAGTTCCCTATATGATATCCAGTCATCCAGGTAGTGATTTAAAGGCTGCTATTGAGTTGGCAGAGTTTATTAAAACCCAAATGGGTTATAACCCTGAACAGGTTCAAGATTTCTATCCGACTCCTGGCAGCCTTTCCACTACAATGTATTATACTGGAATAGATCCAAATACAAAAGAAAAAGTATATACCCCTGTAGATCAAAAGGAAAAAAATATGCAGAAAGCCTTAATGCAATTCTCAGCACCTGAAAACTATAAGCTAGTAAAAGAGGCCCTGATTAAGGCTAATAGAGAAGATCTTATTGGTAAAGGAAAAAATTGTTTAATTTCTAATAGACCGCCAGCAATGAAAAATATTCATAAAAAAAAGTAGGTGGTAATTAAGTTACCCCCTACTTTTTTAATCTATTTAAAGCATATATTGATGCAATTATCCAACAAAAGTCACTTGCAATATTTTCTTGCAATATTCTTATACTCAACATTGTTAAAACAATCTCTACTATTGCCATACTAGCAGCTATCATTATTAGATAAATACCATTTTTATCTAAATAATTTTTGTTCAATAGACTTATAGCAAAAATTAAAAACAAGGTATTTATAAAAACTTTAAATAAATAAAAACACTCGGGATTTTCTAAATACATCTTGTAACCATAATAATTTGAAAATTCAATATAACTTGGCACACGATTTATCATAATAAAGTATACTAAGGTGAAAATTAAAGATGTCACAATAATATTTTTAAACTGAAATTTTTCATTTCTCATTAGTATATAAATTGTAATCATAGAAAGTATTGGAATACTTAAATAATTTATATAAAAAAACGGCTTAAGTATGTATAAAAAAATTATATTTTTAGAAGTCATTAATATAATTAAGCTAATATACCTACCTATCAGCAAAAAGAATATGAGTATACTAAATATTTTAATTTTCACACCTGCAAATTCCATTACCCTAATTACCCCTATGTATATAAAAAAGAAACTAAATAAAACAAAAAAAGGATACATATAAATATTGATCATACTAACTCCAATAAAATTATTATAACTAATATTTATTATCCTTTTCTATCTTTTATTCTTAGCACTATGAAATAAAATAGATGTATGACGTCATTTCTATTTCTTTGAGGGAGTCTTAACCCCTAAAACTTCAATTCCTTCTTTTTCACAGGTTATAGTTAAAGGAAAATTAGGTCCTCTCTCTCCATCCATATCTGTTACTATATCTTCATAACATTCGATTTCAAGTTTATCAGTTTTAAAATATATTATTCCTGATACGTCCTCTAAATGCTCTCCCTTTAACATTTTTATAAATAATCCAATTATATCCCTTATCAATACAGCTTTAATTATTATTACATCCAGTAATCCATCATCTAATTCAGCTTTATAAGCTAAATTAAAATTCCCTGCAGTTTGGCCATTAAATACCATCATTAAATACATATCATCATCAAAATTCATTTCCTTAGAACTAACCTTAATTCTAAGTTTTCTAAAATTAGGTAATTGCTCAAAACCCTTAACATAATATGCCAATTTGCCAATAGTGTTTTTTAAGTTAACATCAGTTTTTTGAGATACATCAGTAAATAACCCTGTACTTGCCACATTTAAAAAATAACTATCGTTTATTTTACCAATATCAACCTTTTTAGGTTTGCTCTTTAGTATTTGTTCACAGGCTTCTTCTACATCAAGAGGCATCCCAATAAACTTTGAGAAATCATTTGCTGTTCCAGCTGGGAGGATGGCAATTGGTAGATTTATATTATTTTGTTTCATATAATTTAAAATCTTATCAGCAGTTCCATCCCCTCCTGCTATCAGAACATAGTTAAAGCTATCATCTATATCCTCAAAAGCACTTGAAATACTATACTCAAAGCTTATCCTGAAAGGATACACTGAATAGTTATATTTTTGATGGATTTTTATTATTGTGTCAATATCAGTTGTTATAGTATTCTCTCCAGAGAATGGATTATATATAAATTTGACCTTTTTCATTTAAAACTCTCCTATAAACAAATTCTTAAAAATATTATACCATTCATCCTTACATTAATCCATTAAAAACCAATTTTACTATTAAAAAAATAGCATATGGATAAATGTCCATATACTATCTTAAGAATCTTAAATATTTGGAGTACAAGGCTCAGATATATTTTGTAGTGCTGATTCTGCATTAGCCCTTAAATTAGATTCAACAGCAATATCCCCTAAAGAAACCATACCAACAAGATTGTTGTTATCCACTATGGGAAGTCTTCTTATTTGCCTTTCACTCATTACCCTAGTAGCATCTTGTACGTCCATTTCTGGATGTCCTAGCACCGGGTTAGAAGTCATAATAGTTCTTACACTTTGACTTTTGAAGTTTTCCCCTTCAGCTACAGATCTGAGAGCTATATCTCTATCTGTAATTATACCAATAACTTGCTCACCTTTACAAATAGGTATTGAGCCAATATTGTGTTCCTTCATAAGACGAGCTGCCTGCTCAACAGTGTCATTTTCATTAAGAGTTGCAACACTTTTGGTCATAAGTTCTTTAATTTTCATAAAAACACCTCCTCTTAATATTCTTACCTCAAAAGGCGTAATTATAAATTTTTCATGAAAGTTTTTTATAATTTTTATAGACATAAAATGAAATCAATGCCAAAATAATTACGGATAGCATAGGTAAAATAAATCTAATTGAAAGTGGATGTGAAATATTTTTACCCATAAATGAATAAACTGCCATCTCTGGTAAAATACCCAGCATAGTTCCTAATATATAATCTCGATATTTAATTTTAGTAAGTCCGCTAGCATAGCTTAAAGCATCATAAGGAAAAACTATAGAAAGTCTCATCAATAACATTATCATAAAACCATTTTTCTCAATATTTTCGTCTAATTTTAATGCTTTTTCACCTATAATCTTGTCCACAAAGGGTTTACCCAAAAATCTAGCAAGAAAAAAGGCTAAGGAAGCTGCCATGAAGGAACTAAACATACTAAGTGAAAGTCCTATAAATGGTCCGAAAATATTTCCAGCTAATATTGTCAGTAAAGAAGTTGGCACTACAAGAATAATAGGCTTTAAGGAATAAATTATTATAAAGCAAAGAAAAGAAAACTTACCATAACTTTTTATAAATCTCTTTAAATATTTAAAATCTATATATTTAAATTGACTTCCATATTTTATTAAAACAACTGAAATTAATAATAAAATTAAGAATAATACTATATAATTTTTCATTTTATAACTTTTTCCATCTTTATTTTTCATTTGTCTTTCCTTTCACTATTTTATTTAGAAATTATTAAAGCAATTATGAAGTCATACCTATAATAACATTTGTATTCGCACACTTCTATATATTTCATAAAATATGGTCTTAAAATATTAAATATAATTAATATTTATAAATATTAATTATATTTTATTAGATTTCTCAAATTAACTATTAAAAAAAGTTATGAAATGATGTATAATAAATAGAGTTGGATTTATAATATTATTTTAGGAGTGATTGAATGAAAGCTAAAAGTGCAGTACCAAATATTTTTACCTTCAGTAATTTAGGATTTGGGATAATGGCAATTATGATGACCTTAAACGCATCTTTGGATAATCCTATAAATTATAGGCTAGCATGTATATTCGTATTAGCTGCTGGTTTTGCTGATAGATATGACGGTAGAATTGCAAGATATTTAAATGTATCCAGTGAACTTGGTAAAGAACTAGATTCTTTGGCTGACCTTGTATCTTTTGGTGTTGCTCCCTCTATTATAGTTTTTAGCATGTACAATTTAGCAAACTTCGGAATTATGGGATATTTAGTAGTTTTAGTCTTCCCAATTGCTGGTGCATATAGACTTGCTAGATATAATTGTTCCAGCTTTGATGGTAATTTTGTGGGAGTACCCATAACAATAGCAGGTACTTTTATGGCTTTATACTGTTTACTTACAGTTAACCATTTTTCAAACCCGATTCTTCCAATACTCTTTATCTTTATCCTATCCTATCTTATGGTAGGTAAATTTAAATTTAAAAAGGTGTGATTTTAAAAATCACACTCTGAAAAAGGTGTGATTTAAATAATCACACCTTTTTTTCTTCATTTAAAGCTACTAGAGCCTCAACTTCTGACTTTACATATTCAAATTCTAACTTTTCTTTAACTACATCAGCCTTAATTCTACAATAATCAAAATAGCTCACTTCAGTTTTTTCTAGAATTGACAATATATCATCAATCATATCTCCAACTACACGAACCCTTTTAAGTGCCTTTTTAACATCCTTCTTATGTGCAAGGGTTATTTGATTTATTTCACCGGCACCGCCAATTAGAAGCCTATAATTATTTGTAAGCTTACAAAGTATATCAATTAAATTATAATAGTCTGTATAATAATTTTCAATAAGTCTTCTATCACCCACGAAATCACCTTTTATATTTGTACCATAGATATTATATTATAGTATCAAATAATATAGAACTCTACTTGCCAAGTATCCTTTCCTTTAGCATGATACCTGTAGGTGTAGTTGCAAGCCCCCCCATTGATGTTTCTCTAAGTTCACAGGGCATCTGTTTCCCAATACGTTGCATTGCTAGTACGGCATCATCAAAGGGTATTAAACTCTTTACACCACTCATAACCAAATCTGCTGTTGTTAGACTATTAACGGTTCCAGAAATATTTCTCTTTGCACAAGGGGCTTCTACTAAGCCTGCAATAGGATCACAAACAAGTCCTAGTATATTCTTAATTACTATTGCTCCAGCATCTAATGCCATTCTTGGAGTGCCACCCATCATTTCAACAACTGCTGCTGCTCCCATGGCTGCTGCTGATCCACATTCAGCTTGGCACCCGCCTTCAGCTCCAGATAATGTAGCATTTTTAGCAATCAAAATCCCTATAGCTGAAGCTGTAATTAATGCATCTATAAGATCTTCCTCTTTCTTTTCCAACTTTTCTCCAGCAGAAATTATTACAGCCGGTAGTATACCACAGGAACCCGCTGTAGGTGCTGCAACTATTCTACCCATAGCTGCATTAACCTCGCTAGAGGATAATGCTCTTGCCATAGCCTTTACTAAGAAATTCCCACAAAGTGAATTACCGCTCTCCGCATACTTTGAGAGTTTTACTGCATCTCCTCCTATTAGTCCACTTACTGATATAACCTCAACTGACCTAGCCCGTTTAGAGGATTCCTGCATAATTAATAAGTTTTTCCTCATTTTTTTAATAATATCTTCTCTCTTAATGCCCTCTTCTTCCTGACTTCTTATAGTATATTCACAAATGCTAATATTATCTTTATTACATATCTCTTCAAGTTCTTTTGCTGAATTAACAAACACTATTATTCTCCGTCCTTTGCTTTATTAATAACCCTTATATTTTCAATATTGCCCAATTCATTTATTTCATTTATTACTACTTCTGGAACTGGTGAATCTGTTTCAAAAACCATTGTGGCAGTCTGTCCTTTGCTTATCCTATAGACCTTTAGAAAAGCAATATTAATATTTGCATTGGATATTAGGCCACTTACCTTTGAGATCATCCCTGGCAAATCCTTATGTTTTACTAGCATAGTAGGATAGTTGCCATTAAATTCAACCTTTTCATTATCTACTTCACTTATTAAAATATTTCCCCCACCAATGGATGATCCCATTACTTCTACTAAACTGTTATCTTTCAGGGTCATTAAAAATTTCACTGTATTAGGGTGTACATCACCTAGGTTTGTTTCTATAAAACTAACCTGGATATTTCTTTCTTTTGCTATATTTAAAGAATCCCTTAATCTCTCATCCCAAGGCTCAAAGCCTAAAATCCCAGCTACTAATGCCCTATCAGTTCCATGCCCTCTATAAGTTTTACTAAAAGAACCATGAAGTAAAAATTCAACTTTTTCTAATTCCCCATTTGCAATAGCCCTAGCTACTTTACCAAGCCTTGCAGCACCTGCAGTATGTGAGCTAGAGGGCCCAATCATAACTGGACCAATAATGTCAAAAATGCTATACTCTTTCAAAAAAACACCAACCTTTTATAATTAGCTGTTCTAATACTTATAAAAACAACTTCCGCCCACAAATTCTCGTAGAAGAGAGTTCTCTGGAACCATTTCTACGTTTACGTCTTTAAAAAAGCCTAAAAAGCTCTTTAGTCTTAATGCTTCATAGTATACAGGACTATCCTCATCAATTTTGGCAAGCTCCGCCAGTGCATATTTTTTTAATATACATAACTCGTAGACTAAAGTTGAATTGAACATAGTATCTGCTTCCTCTTGAAAAACAAAAATATTCTTTTCTTCGCCTCGCCTTATAGATGCCCACATTTTTAGAGTATCCTCAGCACCATACCCCCTTGATAAAAAGTCTCTTACTATTCTTCTTATTATTCTTACATCTGTAGTAAATATTCTATTGTGGTTATCTATGTTTAGCTGAGTTAGTGCACTTATATATATCTTAAACTTTTGTTCTTTTGGAATTGAAGAAGTTAATATTTCATTTAAACCATGAATGCCCTCCACAATTAAAACACCATTGCTTGGAAGAATTATCTTGTCTTCCGTCCATTCTCGTTTACCTGTTTTAAAATTATAGTTTGGTATACATACTTCTTTCCCTTCAAGTAAATCCTGCAAATTACTATTAAAAAGTTCTAAATCTAATGAATAAATAGACTCAAAGTCATATTCACCATTCTCATCCTTAGGGGTAAGTTCGCGGTTAACAAAATAATCATCTAAAGAAATAGGAACTGGAATTAATCCATTTACTGTAAGTTGAATGCCTAATCGCCTAGAAAAGGTGGTTTTTCCAGAGGAGGATGGTCCTGCTATTAAAACTAGCTTGATTTTTTCTCTTTCATATACTAAGTCTGCTATATTCGCTATTTTCTTTTCATGAAACCCTTCTGAAACTCTAATTATATTAAATATATCTCCATTAACTACCTTATCGTTAAGAGATCCAACATCACCTACACCCATTATATTTCCCCATTTTTCTGTTTCATAGTAAATTTTATCAAGTTTTTTATAACCTACAAACCTTGGAATTTTTAGAGGGTCTGATTCCAAAGGAAATCTTAATAAAAACCCAGTCTCATAATAGTTAAGTTCAAAATATTTAAGTTCCCCAGTTGAATAAGCCATATGTCCATAAAAATAGTCATATAATCCATCTATTTCATAGAGCATTACATATTCATCTGTCAAATGTTTTAAAAACCTTACTTTATCATCCATATTATACCCTTGAAAAATATTAATTGCTTCAGCCTTTGTTACGCAAACTTTATTAATAATAAAGTTTTTTTCAATGATTTCTCTCATTTTTTCCTTAATTATTGGAATATCATCAATACTCAAGGAGCACTCCCTATGAATCTCGCCAATTAAACCTCTATTTATAGAATGCTCTATAGTAACAACGGCATCAGGAAATACTTCTTTTACGGCTTTAATCATAACAAATTGTATACTTCTAGTATAGACATTCACACCTATACTTTTACTAGTATCAATTATATTAAAATTTCCTTCCTTATCTATCTTTTCATATAACTCATGTATTTCTCCATTAATTGTAGCTAATACTATAGGTATATTTCCCCTTAGTTTATTTTCTTCAATAATTTCATAAATAGGTTTACCTTTTTCAACAAAAATTTCCCTATTATCACTTAAAATTAGCTTTAACTTACTCAACTTATTCTACCTCCATCTTTTTATTTTTTATAATTCTAATTAATAAATTTAAGAATATATCACTTTAAGTACACTCAGTTCTTTAATAACATTCACTAATATTATACTTTATTAAGATTAAAAAGTATTTCAATTTATATATAATCTTTATTTAAGTAGCAAAAATTATACACAGAGGGAGCTTTTATATGTTTACAGTTTTAATTAGAACAATAATTCTTTACACATTGGTTCTATTCACCATGAGAATAATGGGTAAACGGCAAATCGGTCAACTTGAACCCTTTGAACTGTCCATAACTATTATGATCTCAGAGCTTGCATCTCTCCCAATGACGGATACTCAGATACCTCTTATTAACGGGATTATTCCAATAATAACACTACTGTTACTTGAAGTTTTTTTAGCAGCGGTTCAATTAAAGTATGAAAAAACCCGAGGAATTATTACAGGCAAACCTAGTATTGTAATATCTAAAGGAACTATTAATATTCAGGAGCTAAAGAATCAACAATTAAATCTAAATGATTTATTTGAAGAGTTAAGGCTAAAGGGATATTTTGATATTCAAGATATCCAGTATGCAGTTTTAGAAACTAGCGGTCAAATTTCAGTTTTACCAAAAATAAAAACAACTCCAGCCACAAAAGAAAATCTTAAAATTAATGAAAAGGAAAGCTTGCTTCCTGTAACTTTAATCTTAGATGGTAAAATCAATAAAGAGAGCCTTGACTACCTCCATAAAACAGAAAAATGGCTAATGGAACAATTAGATAAGCACCAAATTGCCTCTGTTGAAAACATTTTTCTAGCCTGTATTGATTCAAAGGAAAAGTTCTACTATCAAAATAAAATAGAAAAGAAGGTTAAACCATGAAAAGTGTGTATATCTCAGTTACTCTCTTTTGTATAATGCTATTTTCCTTAGTTTTTTCAATTAATTATTTAGATAAAGTATGTAACAAGTTGGATGCTATAAATATAGCTATGGATACTAATATTAAGGATGCTTCTTGGGATAAAGCCGAGGAATTTTCTTTAATGTTTTTTAATTTGTGGGAAGATTCCTCCCATAAATTATCTTTGTTTATTGATCATAAGGAAATGGATAATATTAATGATGAATTATGGAAGTTAACTAAATATATTAATTGTAAAAATAAAGATGAAGCTTTAGCCTCAAATAATGTAATAAAGTTTTTTATAGAGCATATAACTAAAATAGAAAAAATCAACTTAGAAAATATATTCTAGGTAGCCATCTGAAATAAAAAAACCTGATTTTATTCTGGATATCCAAAATAAAATCAGGTTTTTAATATAATTAAACTAAGCTTTGTTTACAGAACCAAATAAAACTATTTTTTCTGTAACAGTAGCTTTAATTGCTTCGAAACCAGGTCCTAACAATTTACGTGGGTCAAAACCCTTACCGGTTAAATCTTTGCCTGCTTCTATGTATTTACGAGTAGCTGCAGCAAAAACTAATTGACATTCTGTATTAACATTTATTTTTGCGACACCTAAAGATATAGCTTTTTTAATCATATCTTCTGGAATTCCTGTACCACCATGTAGAACTAAAGGAACATCACCAGTAAGTGCTTTTATAGCAGCTAAAACTTCAAAGTTTAATCCTTTCCAGTTTGCAGGATATTTACCATGAATATTACCAATACCAGCAGCTAATATTGTAACTCCTAAATCTGCTACTAATTTACATTCAGCTGGATCAGCAACTTCGCCTCCACCTACAACACCGTCTTCTTCACCACCGATTGAACCTACCTCTGCTTCCACAGAAAGTCCTTTTTCGCCAGCTATTCTAACTATTTCTTTTGTCTTTGCAATGTTTTCTTCGATAGAATAATGTGAACCATCGAACATAACTGAAGAAAATCCTGCTTCAATTACTTGAAGTGAACCTTCATAACTACCGTGATCTAAATGTAATGCAACTGGAACTGTTATCTTTAAATCCTTTAATAAACCATTAACCATTCCAACAACAGTATTATAACCACCCATATATTTTCCTGCGCCTTCAGAAACACCTAATATAACTGGGGAATTATTTTCTTGAGCTGATAGTAAAATTGCTTTAGTCCATTCTAAGTTATTGATGTTAAATTGACCTACAGCATATTTCCCTTCTCTAGCCTTATTTAACATTTCCTTTACTGATACTAACATATGTATACCTCCGTAATTTTAAATTTTTATATAGACTTTTTGAAAAAATAATATTAATTATTTTTCTTCTTAACCCTTATTATAATATATAAATGATAAAAAAGAAATGAAAACTTTATTATAAGCAAACGGTAAAGATGAGTTGGAGAAGTAACTATAATAAAAAAACAACTACAATTCTTGTTAAATCAGTTATTTAATTAAATTATAATTATAGTTTACAAATTATTCTTATATCCGACATTGTATGTACATATTAAAATAGTATTATTAATTTATTGAACTAAATTTAATTTAACCCCCTTAAATTAAATAGATAAAGGAACTAGCATGACTTTGCTAGTTCCTTTTTAATTTGTAACTCTTTTCAATTTCATCAATTTTAGAAAGCGCTTCCTTTATTTGCTCTGGGGATAAGTCTCCACTAGCTTTAATTTTGTCTCTTCTTTCATTAATTATTACTTTATACCCTAAAATTGTGTTGTTAGCATTTCTATTTTCTGCGTCCCTTTTCTCTTCAAGCTTTCTTTTCTTATCATTTAAGACTTTAGCATAATAGATACATGCTAAAAAAAACAAAAATATAAGTAGTTTAGATATCATTTGTTGCATTTATTTTCCTCCTGCTATTTAAAATGGTGCATCTGGGTCAATTGTCGCTTCTGATGCCTGTTTAAGTAATTCTTCTATCTTTGGTGTGCATCTTCTTCCTGCACAAGGTCCTGATCCAGCTCCAGTTGCTTTTCTTACCTCTTCTACAGTGGTAGCTCCATTTTTAATGGCTTTTTTCATTGTGGATCTTGGGATACCCTTACACAAACATACCTTAGTTAATTTATCTAAAATTTCACTGCTAATATTTTGTTCCATAATAATCAAATTCCTTTCTTTTATAATTCGTCACTCATCTCTAAATCCCAAATATATGGATTCTCTAAAGGAAATAAAACTTTAAGAATATCCTTAATTTCTTCATTTTTAAATTTTAGCTGTCTTTCGTAATAGTTAATATCTTTATATCCTGTGTATATTGAAGTTAAAATATTTATTGGAATTTCCACTTCCTCACCTAATTTAAAATTGTTGGTTACTGTAACTTTACCCCTATCAATATTGAGTCCTACTTTGCCAATTTCAGTTTTAATATCAAAATACCCAGTATATTCATGAAATTTTGAGTTGCATAACCTTTTTTCAAAGGCGGATATGAGTTTTTTCATGGAAGCCTGTAGATCTAGTATTTTATACATTCCAGCCCAATTTTCTGTATATAATTCGTTTGTACAGGAAAATTTTGCTCCCTTTTTATATAAATACTTTGCAAAGCTATTATTTAAGGGCAGTTTTAATCCAATTAGTTCAATATCTTCTATACTTTCCGTAAGAGAATATAAAAGTCCACTTAGACTTTTTCCTGCTTCATCATCATCTATATTTGCTTCTCTAATTTTAATTTTACTGTCAGATGTAGATAACCATATGTAGCCTTTAACCTCTTCTTGTTCTAAAACCACATACCATCGATGTTCACCTTTGTTTGTATTTTTAAGTCTATATTTAAAATATTCTAGACTTCTAACTTTACTACAAAAATTCTCCTTGGAGCTTTTATCATATATAGTTTTTATTTCTTTAGCATACTTTTCACTATGACTAGAAAGTTTTTCTATTCTATAATTTCCTTTTATCTCCCTTAGCATTCCTTTTTCAATTGTTACATAGTTATAAAGATAGGTTGGAACTGCGTATTCAAAACCAAACTGTTGATAGAAATCTGAAATTCCATAAAGAAAACATAACTCTATACCCTTATCCTTAGCATAACATAACCAATAATTTATAAGTTCTCTAATCAATCCTCTTTTTCTATACTCTGGATTAGTACCTACGTAGGTGATTTCCCCTATATTTATTTGTTCCTCACCAAACTGTTGCTTATACTCTAGAAAACCTACCATGGCTACTATCTTACCATAAATTTCTAAGTAGGCAAAGTTCTTTATACTATTAAATGGATTCTTAAACATCAAATTATCAATGTGGTGTTCTAGATCTTCTCTATGAACAAGATTATTAAATTCAACCAATCTATTTTTATCTTCAATGTTAAATAATTTTACTTCCACAATAACAATCCCCCTTCTATCTATATAATTCAACAAGCTAGTAATTTTTATATTTCTAAAGTAAAAAAACTATACTGATTTACAGTATAGTTTTATTTTGGTGGCTTACCGGGGAATCGAACCCCGGACACCATGATTAAAAGTCATGTGCTCTACCAACTGAGCTAGTAAACCATATTAATATCTAATTT
>JACMJL010000250.1 GCA_014380625.1 Clostridiaceae bacterium | reverse complement strand
CTGCTGCTGCTACCGAAGAGGTTTCTGCATCAATGGATCTTCAACTTGAAAGTATGGAAAACATCTCAACTACAAGCGAGGAATTAAAGGATATTTCAAGAAGCTTAGAAAAACTGGTAAATAAATTCAAACTATAAGTAATAAGAAGGACCTAAAGATCATAAACTTTAGGTCCTTGACTTACTTTATCCACATAAAAGTTATAAAGCATT
Source organism: Clostridiaceae bacterium (assembly GCA_014380625.1). Classification (GTDB taxonomy): domain Bacteria; phylum Bacillota; class Clostridia; order Clostridiales; family Clostridiaceae; genus JACMJL01. Next base: position 47,858 of record JACMJL010000250.1, on the reverse strand, counting down.
CCGAATAGAATTAATATACCACCAATAAGTTTACCTTTAGAAAGCACACCATCTCTATAGAGATCCAGCAGTATTCCACAAAAAAGCTGACCTATGAATATTAGTAAGGTAGAATAAATTGTAGGTATTTTAGGAATAATCACATTTGATATGCAGACTACAATCACGCCCAATGCACCACCCAAATAAGCCCAAATAGGTATTTCAGGAAATCTGTTGATTGACATGGTGCTATACCCTTTAGTAATAATAAAAACTATTATAGCAAAGAGTAGACCTACCCCATAGTTTACAAAGGCACCTGGGAAGACTCCGATTCTTTTTGAAAGCTGAGAATTTGTTATCATTGATAAAATTACCATAATGCCTGCTATAAAGGACAATATTATATAAAGCATTTGTGTTACCTCCATTTATATTCTTAATATTTAGTACTAATAAATCGTCATAATTACTATGCCTAAAAGTACAAAGGAAAATCCTATGATTTTTCTTTTTTTTAGCTTATGAATTTCCATGCCAAGCAAGCCAAAATGATCAATAATGGAGGCTGCTAGAGATTGACCTAATAGTCCTATAGAAAGTGTTAAGGATACGCCTAGTGAATTCATACATAAATTATTAAAAATAATCATAATCACGCCAATGGCGCCACCAGTATAAAGATACATTGGTATGGATTTATTGAAGGAAAGTTTCTGCTTTTTTATAATCAAAACACAACCTACAACTAATATTCCAATTATATGAATTAAAACCACAGCATTATAGTTTCCTAGTCTTAGTGATAATTCTCCATTGCAAAATAACATTATAGATATTATTCCTCCAATGAAAATTGCAAATAATTTATACATCTTGTTCCTCCCTTCCATATTGATGGAAATAAGCAGTAGTAAATATAATAATATAAGGACTAATAATAACTTATCATATTTACGGTTTTACAAATAGGACTTATGTCCCACTTTAAATAGAAATTATATAGTATACTATATTCATAGTTATTTTTAACTTATTCTACTTTTAATATGAGGTGATGTTGTGCAACAAATTTATAGCCTAGATGAATTGAATTATTATATAGAAAAATTTGATATATCAGATGTTTTTGAAAAAGATATGAGAAATTTTATGGAACTTCATTCTTTTCAAAGGGGAGAACAAATTTATAGAACAAGTGAAAAAACAGAATATCTTTATTTTCTAGTGAAAGGAAAGTTTAAAGTATTTACTACTCCTAAAAATGGAAAAACTCTTCTGCTTCGATTTTATCAACCATTTCAAGTACTAGGGGATGTAGAACTTATTTGTCAGGTTAACTCAATTTGTAATCTTGAAGTGTTAAATGAAGTAACATGTATTGGAATTCCTTTAGAAATAATTCGAGATAATTGTATGAAGGATACTAAATTTTTAAATTACATTGCTCAAAATCTAGCTCAAAAGCTTCTAGAATCCTCAATTTCTAGTTCCATTAATCTAATATACCCACTTGAAAATAGACTAGCAAGCTATATACTTGCTAGTTTACAAGATGATGAAAATTATCAGGGCATAAATGGCATTGCTACCAATAAACTTACTGACATGGCTGATTTTTTGGGCACAAGCTATAGACATCTAAATAGGACATTAAGTATATTTCAGAGTAAGAAATTAATAAAAAAGCATAGGAACTTTATAGAAATTATAGATAGAAAGAAATTAGAAGAACTTGCAGGAGATTTATATAAATAAGAGGTGAAGAGAAATTCATAAAAGTCTTTTTTCTATAACTGTAAAAGTTTTCTCAATGTAATTCTTTACAATATCATTTTTTAAAGCTAAATTTAGTTTTAACATAAATTCATTTAATTGAGAAAGTTCATTGTTAGATAAAAACTCAATATCCTTATAAATTAAAAAACTTTTTTGATTTATATCAAATTCTTTAATAAGTAAATCCTCACCGGCATCAGAAATGTAAAGAAATAGTGAGTTTTTTAATTGTGACTTTTCTTTATAAATTAATTTTTTTTCATAAATATTCTTTACAATAATATTAACTGTAGATGGAGCTAGATAAGCGAGCTCACTTAATTTAACTGAGGTAATACCAGGAAAAGCGTAAATAATCCATAATGTTCTTAGCTGAGGGTATGTAAGATTAAGGGGAGAAAGTAGACTTCTATGTTTATTTACAATGGTTAAAATAAAGGTTCTTAGAAGATTATAAAAACAAATAAGTTGCTGAAGTATAAGGTTTTCATTAGTATTAAAACCATTTAAATCAATTTCTAATCCTAATTCATTTACTTTTTCTATATATTTAAAAATATAGAAATTATTTGAGTGTACAGTTATGGATTTAAATTGGTTTATAGTAGAATTTAAATCATCCTTATTAACAATAGAAAGTAACTCTAATAATGCAAATTTGTCCTGCTTTTTTATCTGATTTGTCTTAATAAGATTATGCCCATGGGTAGTTAAATTTAAAGTATATAACTTCTTGTTTACTGTTTCTTCTCTTATAACTAGATTTTTTTTCATTAATAATTTAAGCATTTTTGTTACAGTAGGTGATGACCAACAACCGATTTTTGCAATCTCCCCAAGGGATATGCCCTGAAATACTTTTAAAATCCATAACACTCTTAATTGAGGTAGTGTTATACCAGTTTCTTCAACAAAGTCATTATAATTCCATTCTATATTCAAGAATAAATACCTGGATAAATTATAAAATTCATGAATATAAAACAGTTTATTTTTAAAATCCATAGTGCATCCTTTCATAACCTAGTATTTATCTCAATATATTTAGAGAAATATTCATGTACAACTTTATCATAATATAAACCAAGAAATCAAATATTATCTTGAATTATTAAATATTATCTTGAATTATTAAATCGTGTTGCGTTAACAAGTAAAAAAGATTATAATGTAATAGTTTGTTATTTCAATATTCGAATACTAACTAATTAAAAAATATAGGGGTGGTAACTTGTTAATTCCAAAGTTTATTACATGCTTAAAAAATTATACTAAAGAACAATTTATAAAGGACTTTATTTCAGGCATTATTGTTGCAATTATTGCACTTCCACTATCTATAGCTTTAGCTATTGCATCTGGAGTTTCACCTGAAAAGGGTCTTTATACTGCAATTATTGGTGGGTTTATTGTCTCATTCCTAGGAGGAAGTAGAGTTCAAATAGGTGGTCCAACAGGCGCTTTTGTAGTTATCGTATATGGGATTGTACATAAATATGGAATAGAAGGCTTAATATTTGCGACGATAATGGCTGGAATCTTTCTTATTGTAATGGGGTTATTAAGATTTGGAAGTTTGATAAAGTATATTCCTTCTTCAATAACCACGGGTTTTACAAGCGGTATTGCTATAGTTATTTTATCTACTCAAGTAAAAGATTTTTTTGGGTTACAAATGAAGGAGGTACCATCTGAATTCGGAGCTAAGGCTATAGCATATTTTCATAATTTTGACTCACTTAATTTTCAGAGTTTATTTATAGCAGTTTTAACTCTAGTGATAATTATCTTATGGCCAAGAATAAGTAAAAAGGTACCTGGAACTTTAATCGCTATAATAATAGTAACTGTAATTACTATGGTTTTCAAATTAAATATAACTACTATAGGAAGCCAATTTGGTGAACTTTCTTCATCGCTTCCAAAATTTGTGTTTCCCAATATTAGTTTCAAGATGATAAATGATCTTATGCTACCGGCTCTAACTATTGCTATTCTGGGTTCAGTTGAATCCTTATTATCAGCTGTAGTGGCGGATGGAATGATTGGTGGTAGTCATCGATCCAATATGGAATTAATAGCTCAAGGAGTTGCAAATATTTTTTCAGGAGCTTTTGGCGGGATACCAGTTACAGGAGCAATTGCTAGAACAGCAGCAAACGTTAGAAATGGTGGTAGAACTCCCGTTGCGGGTATGGTTCATTCATTGGGATTGTTGGTTATTATGTTATTATTTATGCCCTATGTAAAACTAGTTCCAATGGCATCCTTAGCAGCTGTATTAGTTGTAGTTGCATACAATATGGGAGAATGGGAAACTTTTAAAACACTTTTGAAAGCTCCTAAAAGTGATGCTATAGTATTTATTGTTACATTTATTTTAACCATTTTCTTAGACTTAGTTGTAGCTATAGGAGTTGGTATGGTACTTGCGTCCTTCTTATTTATGAGAAAGATGGCAGATATTACAGAAGTAAAGTTTATATTAAATGACGATGAAGATAAAGACGCTAACGAATTAATAGAAAATGTAAAAATGCCTGAACATATTTCGATTTATGAAATAAGTGGATCTTTTTTCTTCGGAGCAGCTAATAAATTTGTAACTGCTATGAGAGATATGGGAGTACCTACAAGAATACTAATAGTAAAAATGAGTAAGGTACCCTTCATGGATGCTACTGCATATCATTCTTTTAAAATGTTATATGATTTCTGTAGAAAAAACCATACTAAAGTAATAATATTAAAAATTCAGGAGCAACCATTAAGTGTTCTTAAGAAGTATGGATTTGTACAAATAATGGGAGAAAAGAATTTCTGCAATACGGTGGATGAAGCTATTATAAGAGCAAATGTAATATTAAGCAAAATGTAACACTAAATACCTCTGTTGAATAAAATGTTATTAAACAATGGAGGTGAATATATTGGGTCATACTTCAAAATATAAAGTAGATAAACCATATCCAACGGTTGAAATTGAGTGCTTTAATCCTTACTATGCATCACTATTACTGGATGACTATGCAAGTATAGACAGTGAATATACTGCAATTTCTCAATATGTTTTTGGTCATATATTAGCTGGTAATACAGAAGTAGCAGACACCTTTTTAGGAATAGGAATAATTGAAATGACACATCTTGATATGTTGGCTGACGTTATACTAGATTTAGGCGTTTATCCTAAATTTGTAGGGGGTAATGGTAAAGTTTGGAATAGCAACTTCGTGCCATATGGAGTTTCAACACAAAATAGAATTCAACTTGCAATAAAAGCAGAATATGGTGCCATAGAACAATATAGAGATCACATATGTAAAATTAAAGATAAAGAAATCGATGCTCTTCTTGAAAGGATAATACTGGATGAAGAGTTGCATATTAAAATTTTTAAACAACTATTGGAAAAGTTTAATTAAACTATTAAGGACTATTTATGAAACTAAGTTTCAAGCGATTGCTGTGGGAATCTCTTGAAGCTTAGTTTTGTTATTTACTATCAGATCCATAAAAGGACAATCTAAATATTATTGTAATATTCATAAAATAGAATTATAATGAAAAAGCTGACTAATACCAAGGATGAAATTATAAATGTAAGTCAAGAATTAGAGGAGCTTATTATTTATTATTAAATATTTCTAGTACTCTAGATTTCAAAAGAATCAATTAGTGATTTTTATTTTAAGTAGGAGGATTTAATAATATGTTTAAAAAAATCTTTTTAGTATTAACATTGATATTAGTTTTAGGGATAATTGTATATTGCGTTTTTAGTTATGGTAAAAGTCAAGAACGTGATAACAACAAACAAAGTAATGTTGAAGATGTAGTTGAAGAAGTTGATAATCCTTTAAAGGGAGCTGAGAAAGAAAATATAGATATACCCAAATATTTAGTTGATAATGGGATATTTTTTGATTATTACGTAGCTTCATATAAAAAACTTTCCACCTTAACTATAGAAGAAAAAGTAGGGCAGTTGATTTTAGCCCGGTGTCCTCAAAAAGATGCAATTGCAAGTATAACAAATTATAAATTAGGTGGCTTTGTATTATTTGAGGAGGATTTTAAAAACAAAACCTCGGATGCAGTTGTTTCAATAATTAATGGTTACCAAAATGTATCCTCCATTCCAATGATTATTGCAGTTGATGAAGAAGGTGGCACAGTTGTAAGAATTAGCAATAATCCAAACCTTGCTAATAAAAAGTTTCAATCTGCACAGTCAATTTATAAAAGTGGAGGATTAAAAGCTATTCAAGAAGATACGCTAAAGAAAGCTGAAATATTAAAGAACTTAAAGATAAATGTAAATTTAGCGCCTGTGGCAGATGTATCCCTAGAGCCTTCTGATTATATTTATAAGAGAACTCTGGGAAAATCTGCAGAGGAAACTGGAAAATATGTATCTGAAGTAGTTAAAACCATGCAAAGTTCTGGATTATCTTCAACTTTAAAGCACTTTCCTGGTTACGGGGATAATGTTGATACCCACAAGGGAATGTCCATTGATAAACGCCCTTATAATACTTTTAAAAAAAGTGATTTTATTCCTTTCATAGATGGAATTAATGCCGGAGTTGAGAGTATTTTGGTTTGTCATAATATTGTAGAAGCTATGGACACTAGTTTTCCCGCTTCACTTTCACCCTCTGTACACCAAGTGTTAAGGAAAGATTTAAACTTTACTGGTGTAGTTATGACAGATGACCTTTCAATGGATGCAATAAAAGAGTATACTAAGAATATAAATCCTGCAATTAAAGCGGTTTTAGCAGGAAATGATATGTTGATTATGACAAATTTCGAGGAGGGGTATAATTCAATTTTAGAGGCTGTAAGTACAGGTGTAATCTCTCAAGAACAGATAAATAAAGCCGTGTTTAAAGTTTTAGCATGGAAATATTATATGAAAATTTTAAAGTGAGTTTATTTGTGATTCGTAAAAGAAAAACAAAATAGTGTACAAAGTACTTATGATTAAATTGAAAATATGGTATAACTATATTATAAGAAGTAATAGTTTAAGAAAATATGGGGGAATATCGAAAGTTATGAAGAAAAAAGTTATCGCAATAATGATTTTATTATTAATAATTATTTTTGGTGTTGGTGGTTGTTATTTTTATGTTTATAACAATGCAAAAAAATGGACAAACCTTATTTATCCAGGTGTTAAAGTTGGTGATGTAGATATATCAGGAAAAACTTTAGTGGAAGCAAAAAAACTTATTACTGAAAAGTATGGAGAAGCTGTATTAAAGAAAAACATAAATATTAAAACACCAACAAAGACATATTTAATGGATTATACAAAAATAAATGCAAGATACAATATTGATGAGGTTGTAGCACAAGCTTTTGATTATGGCAAGAACCTAAAATTGTACGAAAGATATAAGTTAATTAATAAACCTATTAATAATCAATTTAATTTGAAATTTGCTTATGATCCAAAGCCTTTAAATGAGATGATTTCCAATATGAAAAAAGAAATAGATAAGGAACCAGTTGAAGGAAGTATCGCTCTAATTAATGGTAGTTTTAAAATTACTGCTGATAAAAAAGGAGCCAAACTCCTGGATGATAAACTGGAAAAAGAAATATTAAGTAAAATAAATGGAGATGTAGAAGTTCCTGATATTGTTGTAGAAGCTGAAGTTGAAACTGTTTTAGCAAATAAGACAACGGAAAAGCTCCAAAGTGTAAACACGATAATTTCAAGCTTTTCCACAAATTTTTCTTCTTCTCCTTATGGACGTTCTACCAACATAACACTTGCGGCAAAAAGTATAAATGGCACCTTCTTAATGCCAGGACAAAGTTTTAGTTTCAATGGCACGGTTGGGCAAAGAACCCCAGCAAAAGGTTACCAGCAGGCTCCGGTGGATATCGGTACCAAAGTAGCTATGGATTACGGTGGTGGAATTTGTCAGGTGTCTACTTCTTTATACAATACTGTTATTAGAGCAAACGTTAAATCTACAGTTAGGAATCATCATACTATACCTTCGACTTATATCCCACTAGGAATGGATGCTACTGTAGATTGGGGAAATTTAGACTATGCTTTTACTAATACTCTAGAGTTTCCTATTTTTATCCAAAGTATTGTGAAGGACAAGATACTAACTTGGAATTTATATTCTAATTCAAGTTTAATGAATAAGTCTTATAATTTGGTTAATGAAATATATGAGACAGTTAAACCTGGTCCTACCAGGTATATAGATGATCCCACTCTTTTTATTGGTGAAACTGTTCAGGATCAATTTCCATTGACAGGATATAAGGTAAGAGTATATAAAGATACGATTCAAAATGGGAAGGTTATTGAGCATCAATTAATTTCAGATGATCAGTATAAAGTAACGGCTGAGGTAATAAAAAGAGGAACAAAGGTGAGATGATAATTAAAGCATCTTTAAAAACGCTGCATAAGGGGGGAACCTTATGCAGTATTTTTTGGGTTCAACAAAATAAAAAATAAGGGTTTACAATATATATTATTGACCGTTTTTATTTTTTTAATCAATAAAATTTTAAATTAGTAAGGTTAATAAAAAATATATCATAAAGGAAGCAACGATAATCCAGTAATTGGACTAAAATACTGTTTATTGATATAATTAATTTATTTGACTAAAATAAATATATAAACTTTAGGTGGTTAATATTATGAAATTTTTTATTGATATCTCTGTAAAGTTTTATACTAGATTTTTAAAACTAAATATAAAAAGTAAAATAAATATATTTTATATAGTTGTTTTAATTATGTCCATATCCACAAGTTATTTTTTTTACAGTGCTTATAATAACCGTGAAATGGAATATAAACTAAGTACAACTGCAACACAAACTTTAAATGCTTTAGATAAGAATTTGGAGTTTATATTAGAGGATGTGTCTCAATTTTCTAATTTGCTATTTTCAGATAAAAACGTACAAGATGCACTAAAATCCTCAAATCCAGAGGGTTTAGACTTTGACGTGTCAAATAACTTAACTAAATATATTGTGAATATGCTTTTATCAGCGGATTACATAGCTAGCGTTTATTTGTTTGACAATTATGATAATTTATACTCTCAAGGAAAATATGGATTAAAACCCTTAGTAGTTGATAAAATTGAAAATGCATCCTGGCATAATGATGTGAATAACTTGGGAGGCAAATTAAAGTGGGTTATTAATACTGGAGGAGTTATTCAACCTGATCCAAATCATAATTACATTTCCCTTGTTAGAATTATTAATGATATGTCTTCATATAAAAAACTAGGCACTCTTATGGTAAACGTTGATGTAAGCACTATCGAAAAGGAATTTGAGGATATTGGAGACAAGTATAAATCTCAATTTTTTATTATTGATACTGAGGGTAAATATATAACTCACCCACCAGTAGTCGATAAGGGTTTTGATAAGGAGCTTATTTCACAATTAACAAAGAGTGATAGTTATATAGTAAAGAAAATTGGAAGTCAAAGGATGCTTATATGTTCTATATCTTCAAAACATTCTAATTGGAAAATTGTCGGGGTTATGCCAATAAATGAATTGTCCAAGCAAATAAGCACTAAAAGTTATGCATTTATTTCGTTAATTATAATAAACTGTATCTTCATTTTCATTGGAGCGATATATGTATCGAAATTAGTTACAAATCCGCTAGCGAAGATGCAAATATATATGAAAAAGGCTGAAAAGGGAGATTTTCAAACCATGCCAGAGGATAAAATAAGGGAGGATGAAATTTCTGAACTTAAAAAGGGTTTTAACAAAATGGTAATGGAAATCGAAAATTTAATTCAAACGGTTAAGAAGGAGCAAAAGACCATAAGGAAAAATGAACTTAATTTAATACGTGCTCAAATTAATCCTCATTTTCTTTATAATACTCTTGATGCAATCAGTGCTCTATCAATGTTAAAGGATAATGAAAATACACTTAAGATAACTAAAGCTCTAGGCAATTTTTATCACATTAGTCTTAGTAATGGTAAAGAAGTTGTAAGTATTGCTGAAGAAATAAATTGTATTAAAAATTATATAACTATATTAGATATTAGATATAATGGCAAATTTAATGTAATTTATGAGATCCAAGAAGAAATATATAAATTTAATATACTTAAGCTTATCTTACAGCCAATAGTTGAAAATTCAATTCATCATGGTATAAGAAATAAACGTGGAAAAGGAACAATAATCATTAAGGGATATAGACTTGAAGATACAATTATTTTTAAGATTATTGATGATGGAATTGGTATGGATATAGAAATGGTTAATAGCATTGTATATGGTTGCGGAACTATCAGAAAAAATGGGTTTGGAATAAATAGCTCTATTCAAAGAATTGCAATTTTTTATAATGTAGAAAATCCAATTGAAATAACCAGTCAACTGGAGGTAGGTACTGAAGTAGTAATTAAAGTTCCTGTCATGAAGGGAGATCAATATGAGATTAATTAAGATACTCATAGTGGATGATGAATACCTTGAAAGAACACTTATAAAAATGGGCATTGATTGGAAAGCAAATGGATTTGAAATTATTGAAGAAGCAAATTCTGGTGAAGAAGCTTTAAAAATTATTAAAGAGGTTAAACCAGCTATTGTTTTTACTGATATTTGCATGCCCTTTATGGACGGATTGGAGCTTTGTAGAAATATAAAAGAGAAGTATTCTGATATAAAAATTGTTATTATAACTGGTCATAGGGATTTTGAGTATGCCCAAAGGGCCATAGGGTACGGTGTTAATGATTTTATTTTAAAACCTATAAATCATGATAAGATTTTAAAAATCTGTCTTAATTTAAAAGCGGAAATAAATGAAAAACAGAGTTTTTTAGATGAATTCAACAAGATGAAAGATACATTAGTGGGGCTAGACCTTGTTAAAAGTACTGTGAAAGTTTCCAAAACTAATGAAATTGTTGAAAGTGCTAAGCTGTTAATTGAAGAAAATATTTCAAGTTGTGAGTTATCATTAAAAAATATAGCAGCAAGACTCTATGTGAATTCAAGTTATTTAAGTAGAATTTTCAAGCATGAAACAGGAGAAAACTTTGTGGATTATATTATGAAGCTTAGAATAACAAAAAGTATAGAGTACTTGAAAGGAACAAATCTAAAGGCTTATGAAATTGGTGAAAAAGTTGGAATCAGTGACGCACATTATTTCAGTATTTGTTTTAAAAAGTATATTGGAAAATCTATAAATGAGTATAAAAAAGGTCTTTAAGAAATTAGAGTAAAAATATTAACCTTTTTGTTAAAAATTTTGAATGTAGTTAACAAATGAAATCCTATACAATAGATTTAATGAATAAATTAAACACGGCCGTTTTAATTTATTAACAGAATTATTAAGAAAATAGTGTTAGGGGGATAATTATGAAAAGGTTTTTAAAAAAGACTCTAGTGGGTGTCATTGCAGCTTCAATGATGGCATCGTTGGCAGGCTGTGGAAGCTCAAGTTCCAGTTCAACATCAAGTACAACTTCTGCCAGTGGTGAGGAAAAGGTAACTTTAAATGTTTGGCATCAATGGGCAACTGATACAAATGATCTAAAGAAAGTATATGAGGCAGCAATAGTAAAGTATAAGACACTTCATCCTAATATAACAATAAAAACAGACACCCTTGATAATGCTGCTTATAAAACAAAGATAAATACATCTTTTGCAAGTAGTACAGACGCTGTAGACGTTTTTTATTACTGGAGTCCCGGTATGGTAGGGAAGCTAGTTGAAGCTGGTAAGATAATGCCTTTAGATGATTATTTAAAGGACGGTACTTTAGATAAAATAGTTCCTGGATCTTTAGATGCCTTCAAGTTTAATGGTAAAACCTATGCACTTCCAAGTTTTAGTTGGGTAATGTCTTTATATTGTAATAAAGAATTATTTGATAAAAACAGTATAAAGATTCCTACAAACTACGATGAATGGTTAGATGCATGTAAAAAGTTTTCTGCTAAAGGAATAGTTCCAATAGTAAATGGTTCAAAGGATGCATGGAATGCATGCTTCGTTTATGAAGCACTAGCACTTAAATCTGTAGGCGCTGCTAATGAAAATGCGTTTTTAAGTGGGAAAGCTAAATTTGATGACCCTGGTTATTTAGATGCAGCTAAAAAAGTACAAGAGTTAATAGCAGCAGGGGCATTTGGAAAAACTACACTTGGTACATCTCATGACGAGGCTGATGCAGCTTTCTTATCCGGTAAAGCAGCTATGAGAATTATGGGTAGTTGGTTTGCAGGTTCAGTGGATACTAATAAAGATTCAGTTGTAAAAGGTAAGATAGTAGCAGTTAATATTCCAACAATTACTGGTGGAAAAGGTAGTGATAAAGAATTTGCTGGTGGATTCACAGAGGCTTTCTTTGTTAACAATAATACAAAACATAAAAAAGAAGCAGCTGAGTTTGATAAATTTATTAACGAAGCAATGGGTAATGGAGCAGATGAAATTAGTTCCGGATTCTCAGGCTGGAAGGGCACTATAGATACAAGTAAACAAAGTGCATTATACAAACAAGTAGCTGAAATCGTTAAAACTTCTAATGCTAGTGTTCTTGCATGGGATACTTCCTTAGATTCAGCAAAAGCTCAAGTACATTATGATGATGTGCAAGCTTTATTTGGTGGTAAGGTTACTCCAGAGGTCTTTGTTAAAACTCAGGCTGATGCATCAAAATAACAGTTTATAAAAGATTTAATGAACTAGGGCTGTCACTTTATAATTTTGTGATAGCCCTGTAATTTTATTATTGAGGTGATATTCTTGAATAAATTAATGTATAGTAAACGATCGATTTTAGTTTTTGTATTACCAACCCTTTTAATATATTGTTTAATTGTTCTTTTACCAATACTTGTAACTTCTTATTATGGTTTGTTCCAATATAATGGTATGGGAACAATGAAATTTATTGGCTTAGATAACTTTATTAAATTATTGAGTGAGGATGTAGTTTTTAAGAAGGCTATAATGAATTCACTTATACTTGCAGGAAGCTCATTGTTTATACAACTTCCAATTTCTCTAATATTTGCATTGATTCTTGCTAGAGGCGTTAAGTTTGAAAGTTTTTTCAAAACAGTTTATTTTATACCTGTTGTAATATCTAGTATGGTTATTGGACAACTTTGGATGAAAATATTTAATGGAGACCATGGAATGCTTAATGAACTACTTAAAAGTGCAGGTTTAGAAAGGTACGCACTGGATTGGCTTGCTAATGAGAAGACTGCCTTTATGGCTACGGTAATACCAGGGGTACTACAATATATAGGGTATCATATGATTATAATGTATGCTGGGATTAAATCCATACCGGAGGAGTTGTATGAGGCAGCAAAAATAGATGGTGCGAGTGATCTACAAGCATCTTTTAAAATCACAATTCCACTTTTAATGCCCATTCTAAGAGTTTGTATTACCTTCGCTTTAATTGGATCCCTAAAAGCTTTTGATTTAGTCTATATTATGACAAACGGAGGGCCCTTCCATTCAAGTGAAGTGCCAAGTACTGTAATGTATGCAAATTTGTTTGCTAAAAATGCTTATGGATATGGAAGTGCACAAGCAGTTTTCATTATCATTGAATGTTTGGTTATGAGCCTTATAGTTCAAGCTATGTTTAAAAAATCTGAAGATTTAGCTTCAGTTATATAGGAGGCAAAAGAAATGAAAAAAACAAAACCTGGCAAAATTGGCCTGCTAATCATATTATTTGCTTTTGCAGCTTTTCAAATATACCCATTAGTGTGGATGTTTTTCTTCTCTCTAAAAAGTAATGCTGAAAATTTTTATACAAATGTTGCTGGAATACCAATAGTTTGGAGATGGGAAAACTATAAGAATGTACTGATTGATGGAGGGCTCATAACTTATTTTATAAATAGTCTTATTTATACTGTAATTACTTTATTTGTATCAGGAATCTTAAGTTCTATGACAGCCTATGCTATTGCAAGATTAAAGTGGAAGCTAAGTAATTTCGTTTATACTTTATTTATCTTAGGTATAATGATACCAATTCAAGCTGCACTATTACCACTCTTTATAGTTTTAGATAAAATTCATTTGTTAGATAGCTATTGGGCATTATTAATTCCCTATATTGCTTTTGCTATTCCAATGAGTATATTGATACTCACCAGTTTTTATAAATCTATTCCAATGGAACTTGAAGAAGCTGCTTTTATAGATGGGTGTAGTATATATAAAACCTTTTTTAAAATAATACTACCAATAGTTAAACCTGCAATTGCAACAGTATCTATATTTACCTTTTTAGGCACCTGGAATGAACTGATTTTTGCAAACACCTTTGTAAATAGCTCTAAGTATAGAACCTTAACTGTTGGAATTATGTCTTTAAATGGTCAACATGCCACAGATTGGGGCTTAATTGGTGCAGGCATGGTTATTGCAACTTTACCTACCTTGATAATATATATTATACTAAACAGACAAGTTCAAGAGAGCCTTGTAGCTGGAGCAGTAAAAGGTTAATATAAATTAACCAGTATTAAGTTTTACTAATTATATTGACTAAATCCTCGAATTGGGTTATGATTACAATTAATTAATACAAACTAATTAAGAGTAAGTACTTGCGATAATTAGTGATAAAGTCGACATATTAGGTTGATTTATTTAACCTGAATTTGTCTTAGTTTGGTAACTAAAGTGAGACTTTTAGAACAATTTTTTGTGCTAAAAGTCTCATTTTTGTATATATATCTTATTTTAATATAAAACTACAAAGAGATTTTATTATAAATGAAAGGGTTTGATATTGTAAAATGGACAGTCTTATAAATTTAGTTATAGTTTTTTTACTAGTATTTATGAATGCATTTTTTGTGGCAACTGAGTTTGCAATGGTTAAGGTAAGAAAAACAAGGATAGAGACATTGACTTTGGAGGGGAATTTATCAGCTAAATATACTAGGAAAGTAGTGAATCATTTAAACTCATATCTATCCGCTTGTCAGTTGGGTATAACATTGGCATCGCTAGGACTTGGATGGATCGGAGAACCTGCCTTAGCAGATATACTTACGCCTCTACTAAGTTATTTTAATATGTCTGAATTGACAGTTCATTCAATATCATTTGTTTTAGGCTTTTCTATTATAACTGCATTTCATATTATATTTGGAGAACTAGTACCTAAATCTATGGCAATTTTAAGTGCTGAAAAAATAGCCTTAGCTACAGCATTACCATTAATAATATTTTATAAAGTAACCTATCCAGTTATGTGGTTGTTTAACCATAGCACTAGTTTAATACTTAGTTTGTTTGGTTTCTCCCAGGTAGAAGAGCACGATGCGGCGCATACTGATGCAGAAATTATGTTGCTTGTTGAGGATAGTTATAAACATGGTTTGATAGATAAAACCGAATTAACTTTTGTGGATAACATTTTTGATTTTTCAGAAAAAGTGGTAAGAGAAATAATGATTCCACGAACAGATATGATTGTTTTTTTTAAAGAGGATTCCTTTGATGAAATATTAGAAGTTGCTATGAAAGAAGAATTAACAAGATATCCAATTTGTGAAAGTAGTAAAGATAATATAATAGGGTTTGTTCATATTAAGGATTTATATAAACAAAAAATTCAAGGCAATGATTTGAAGATAGAGAGTATTATAAGGAATGTTATTTCTATTCCTGAAACCACCTCTATAAGCACCTTATTTAAAAAGTTCCAGAAGGAAAAAGCTCAATTGGCTGTAGTAATTGATGAATATGGTGGAACTGCAGGACTGGTAACTGTAGAAGATATTCTAGAAGAGATAGTTGGTGAAATCCAAGATGAATTTGATGATGAAGGAGCTCCAATTGAAAAAACAGAGAATGGTGGGTACTCTATAGATGGTCGAGTACTAATTGAGGATATAAATGAATTATTAGATATAGAATTGAAATTAGATGACATAGATACTATTGGTGGTTGGTTGTACTCAAAACTAGAAACTCCTCCTCAGATAAATCAAAAAATCCAGTATGAGGAGTATGAATTCGTCATAACAAAGTGCAGTAAACAAAGAATAATAAAACTTTCAATAAATTTGATAAATAAAGATAAATAAAGTAAGTAACTTTAATTGCAGTGTTAAAAAAATCTTCCCTCTTTAAATCCCACTACCTGTGGGTAAAAGGGGGAGGATTTTTTAAGTCATAAGCATAGGAGGATCTAAGTTTCCCTTAGCAGGATTTGTATATTAGAGAAAAATCATCTTAAATTATATTGTTTTCAAATAAAAAGTCACGGTCACTTAAAACCTTCTCATATTCATCATCTCTAATTATAATATGTTCATTTGAAAACACAATTACCCTATTAAATATACCGGAAACATATTCAAATTCATGGGTTGAGCAAATTATAGTCTTACCTGCATTATTTAGATTAATTAAGAGTTCTTTTAAAAATCTTTTAGTTTTAGGATCTAAATCATTCATTGGTTCATCAAAAACTATTACCTCTGGGTTTAAAACTAATACTGAAGCTATAGCTACCTTTTTCTTTTCTCCTCCACTTAAGTGATAAGGGGCTCTATCTTGTAACTTCTCAATTTTTAATAATTCCATACAATCTGTAACTCTAATTTTAACTTCCTCTTCTTTTAAGCCCATTTGTCTTGGTCCGAAGGCTATTTCATCATACACATTTGAACAAAAAAGTTGTGTCTCAGAGTTTTGAAACACAAATCCTATTTTTTTATGAAAGTTTTTTGAAAAAGTATTATTTTGAAGTTTACTACTGGTAATCTTTTCTTCATTGAATATGTATTGACCTGAATCAGCTACGAGGATACCATTTATTAATTTCATTAATGTAGATTTACCACTTCCGTTAGGTCCAATAAATGCCACTGCTTCTCCATCTTCAATAGTAATATTTATGTTTTTAAGTGCTTTAATGTTTTTATAAGAATAGGATACATCTTTAAGTTCAAGCATTTTATTCACAACCTATCTGGACATCTTCAAAAAATAGCAAGCCAGTATTCTGGTCTATTAGGTGATAGACTTTGACTTATTATTAATTTAGATGCCCTAAAATAAAATATATAACAAGACTATTATAACAAAAATAATTATATAACATAAATCGCTGTATGTAACCTTAAAGTTAGAATAAGCTTTATATTCCCCGGTAAAACCTCTGCATTCCATGGCGCTATGCATATCTTCCGCCATTTCTTTTGATTTCATAAAAATAGTTCCCATAATTCCTGTTAGCGAGGAGTATTTATTATTACTTCTACCAATAGATCTAAGTCTAAGTGCATGCAACATATTTAAAGAAAACTCACCAAGAACAATGATATATTTAATGGTAATATCTAATACAAAGATAAAAATATCTGGTATAAAAAACAATTTAAAGGTTCCTGTAATTTCATTCCAATGGGTCAAATGAGACAAAATATTAACTGAGGTTATAGATGCCAGTACTTTAAAAACCATCAAAATGCTATTGTTTACATTCCCCGTGAATATAGAGGGAATCAAAATAATAAAAGTGAAGGCAGCGGAGATAAAACTTGTACCTAATATAGTTTTAATTTCATCAAGTTTTAGAGAACTAATGAGGAACAGTAAAAGTATGTTAATAGTTAAGATGAAAAGGGAGCTTCGAGAAGTTGTAATTAGTAAAACTAACAATAATGTAGATACCACTTTTATAATGGGATTAATTTTAATTACATTTTTTCTTTTTTCTGATTGTAAGTTTAATTTTGAAAGAACTCTGAGCAATGATAGGATACTTTTATTAATAAAAGTATCCTTATCCTTTAGTGGAATATAAATATCCTTTTTTAAAAGCCAATCAGGCATAGTAGTCTCCTTTATTGTTGTAATTCTGAATTTTTCTTTTTAATACTAGTAATTATTTTAAATAAAATAATTACTATAGCCACACCGAAGATGGCGGATAATATATAGGCTAGAATAGGTGGTATGCCATTAAAGGCATAGTCTGGCATAAGTGTATTAAACTTAAAACCTTGTTCCATAGCCTTTGGAATAAAACCTAAAACTTTACCACCACTTACTACTGAGCTAATTTCATCAGTGCCCCATTCACCCCAAGCAGTTCCTCCCGCTAATAGCCCAAGAGGGGTCAATAGTATCATAGCTATAATCAATCCGTATAAAGGTTTCATTTTTTTAGTTGAACCTTGATATATTAGTTCTGGAGAAAGGTTTTTAATATAAGAGTATACGCCTGCGGTTATAATTCCTTCTAAAATACCTGCTACTAAAAGATGAGGCACTAACATATAAGGAACAGAAACTGAAAGTGGAAACGGGCAATATATAGCCATACCAGCTGCATCCTTAAAAAGTAAAGGCTGGATCCCCAACTCAATAGCTGCACACAACACACCAATATTAATTCCAATATAGGAACCTATAAAAGCAGATTTATAGTCACCACCTTCACTTTTCACTCTACTTTTTATAAACTTATAGACAAAGTACCCTGTGAATGGCAACACAAAAGCCATGTTAAAACAATTGGCTCCAAAAGCTAATATGCCACCGTCACTAAATAAAAGTGCCTGAATTAAAAGTGCAATGGTAACACAGATACAGGCTGAAAATGGTCCTAGTAGGATTGCAACTAAGGTACCTCCAACTGCATGCCCAGTTGTGCCACCAGGTAGAGGAATATTAAACATCATTATCAAAAATGAAAATGCCGAGCCAATTCCAAGTAACGGCATTCTTTTTTTAGAAACCTCTGCTTTTACTTTTTTAACTGCAATGGCCCAAACGGGAAGCATAGCGACACCCATAGCTGCACAGGTGGAAGGGCTTAAATAATTATCTGGAATATGCATTGAAAACACTCCTTTAAAGTTAAAAAAACCCGAATATTGAAGACTAATTAATAGTTTCCAACCTTCGTGGTTGTATTGAAAAACAAAATTATTAAACTAAGTAAAAATGAACCTTCGTGATTCACCCTAACAATAATTTAATTGTACAATGAATTGTTTTTAACTGTCAAATTTATTTGAGGAATACTTCGCTGCTTAGTGGTGTAGAAAAATATGAATATATATTTTATAAATGAGGAAGCTATATATAAATACTAATAATTAGATGAAAGGAGACTTATAATAATGCCCACAGTAAATATGCTTTCTTCAGCAAATAAAATAAAGGGGCAGGGTGTTTCCTCGGCTTACATTGAACAAGTAAATCTAGTTAAAAATGGGTTGAAGAATAATTATGAAATTAAAATAAATAAAATTGAATTTTGTGATATTATGCATTATCATACCATAGACTTAAAGTTTTTTTTATCTGTTAAATTTTCTAAATTAAGTGGAACTAGCGTAGCATATGTTCATTTTGTTCCAGAAACTATAGAAGATAGCTTGAAATTGCCCAAAATTGTTAAGAAAATATTTTATAAATATATAATTAGGTTTTATAAAAGTGTTGATCATTTAGTGGTGGTAAATCCATATTTTGTGGAGATACTTAAGACTTATGGCCTTGATGAGAATAAAATTACATATATACCTAATTTCGTATCAGAAGAAAATTTTTATAGAATTTCTAAGATTGAAATAAATAAATTGAAGCAACGATATAATATTAGTCCGGAAAAATTTGTAGTATTAGGGGTAGGTCAAGTACAGAGTAGAAAAGGGGTAATTGATTTTATAGAAGTAGCTAAGAAACTCCCTCATATTCAATTTTTGTGGGCAGGAGGGTTTTCATTTGGCTGTATTACAGAAGGATATTCTGAATTAAAAAAGATCATGGAAGATCCCCCTATTAATGTAAAATTTTTAGGTATAATAAATCGAGAAGAAATGAATGAAATATATAATCTAGCAGATTTAATGTTCTTGCCATCTTTTAGTGAGCTTTTCCCAATGTCGGTACTAGAAGCTATGTCCCTAAAACTTCCTATACTTTTGAGAGAATTAGAAATTTACCATAGTATTTTATTTGAATTTTATTTAAAAGGAAAAGGAATAGAAGAGTTTGTAAGTATTATTAATTCCATAAAAAGTAATAAAGAAGATTATAAAGTTTGGAGCGAAAATTCCTGGAGATGCCATCAGTATTATTCAAGGGAATCAGTTTTAGAAATGTGGAAAGTTTTTTATGACGAAATATATGAACAGAAAAATAAGCTTAATCTTAGGAGTCCATTAAATGAAAAATAAGACCTTTAATGTAATAGTATTAGCACTTTCTACAGGAATAATGGTTTACTTTTTTATTTACTCACATGGATTAGAGTCGCTGATAAAACAGTCAGCCACTTTAAATATATATTGGATTATATTAGCAGTGATTTGCATTGTTTTATTTTGGATTATTGAATCTGTTATTTTACATATCCTTATAAAAACCTTATATTCTGAGCATAAAATATTCCTACAATCTTTTAAATTTACCATGATAGGTCAATTTTTTGGAGCAGTTACTCCATTTTCATCAGGTAGCCAACCAGCTCAAATATATGCAATGACTGAAGCTTCGATTCCAGCAGGATCCGCAGGTTCTATTTTAATGATAAAGTTTATTATACATGAAGTAGTTTATTTAATTTACTTATTAATAGCCTTGTTATTGAAATATAACTTCTTTAGTTCTAAAATAAATTATTTTAATTATTTTAGTGTAGTTGGAACCGTAATAAATATCTCAATTATTTCATTTGCATTAATGTTTTCTATAAATAACAAGATGCCTAAAAAAATCATTGGATTCATTTTTAAAGTAATAAGCAAATTTAAGTTTGTTAAAAATCCTGAGAATAAATCTAGAAAAGCTCAACTAGAGTTATCAAGCTTTCATGAAAGTGCAACATTAATAAGTAAAAATAAATATATATGTTCAATTGCCTCTTTTTTTACCTTTTTACAATGGATGGCCTACTATAGCATTCCTTATTGTATTTATAGAAGTTTTGGTTACAATTCTGCTGGGATTTTTACAATGATTACTGCACAAATTTTTTTAACCATGTTTATGTCTTGTATACCGTTGCCTGGAGCAGAGGGAGGAGCAGAAGCAGGGTTTTACTTGATTTTTGGTATATTCTTTAAAGCTAATTCTTTAGTTCCAGCTATTTTTATTTGGCGGCTAATTACTTATTATTTACCTATTGCAGTGGGAAGTATATTTACAGTTATACTACCAAATACAAATATGAGTAAAAATAAAAGTTAGTAATTGTATAATTATATTGAATGTGGATATAATAGCCTACTAGGAGGGATATTATGTCTAAAATTAAAAAGAATGTTATAGCGTTAGTCTTTTGTTCTGTACTAATACTCTCATTTTTTACAAGTTATTTTTTATCGGTTTCAAATTCAAGCAAAGAAAATAAAACAGAAAAAGTTATAAAAAGTCAACCTAAGGCAACTGATAATAATATAGTAATTGCGAATACTCCAAAGGAGGATATCGTCACTAAAGATACTAAAATAACATTTCAAGTTCAATACAAAAAGAGTGATGAAATTTTACCTGAAAAAAAGGAAATTGATTTAAGCACTATTATAGGCAAGACAAAGAAGGAACTTGAAGGGATATATGGGATTCAAGGATATATAATAAGTGAGATGGATTCAAATCACGTAAATTTCATAAAGCCCTTTAATAGATATTCTCCGGAAAAATATGTACTAGACATTTTTAAAGAAGGAGACTGTATTGCAATATTTAAAACTGACAATGAAGGTAAAGAAAAAATTGAAGATCCTGATAATGATATAAAATTTGAAACAAAAATTTCTGATGTTAAAGAAGGAGATATAGATACATTTTTACAGGGAAGTAAAAGTCTTCAGTTTGACACGAAACAGGAAGCAATTGAAAATTATATGGTATTGTTTAAATCTTAATGGGCAGACAAGTGGTTTGTCCATTCTTTTTTATGATTGTATTGAATTATATTTATATAGATGTTAAAGTAATATAGAGTAATTTTGTTGATAACTGAGGTGAAAGTTTTGTTTGAATATATAAAAGGTACATATATGGGTATGAATAAAGATTATATTATCATAGAGACTAATGGTATTGGGTACAGAATCTTTACTTCTGGTAGTACCATAGCAAAGATGCCAAAGACCAATGAGTCTGTGATGCTATATCTTGAACAAATAGTTAGAGAGGATTTTATAGGGTTGTATGGTTTTCTTTCTAAGGAAGAAATAGATATGTTCAAATTGCTACTTACAGTAAGTGGAGTAGGAGCAAAAGCAGCGCTGTCCTTTATGTCTATTTTAACAGTCACAAACATTAAATATTCGATAATAACCTCAGACGAAAAGAATATAATGAGAGCACCTGGTGTGGGGAAAAAGATAGCTCAAAGAATTATCTTGGAATTAAAGGATAAAGTCAAGGTTAAAGGGGATCAAAGTGAATTAAATTCTGTTGATGGACTTTTAGGAATTGATAATAGTAATTTGGAAGTTATCGCAGCTCTAATTTCTTTAGGCTATAGTGACAAAGAGGCTCAGATGGCTATAAAATCTGTGGAAATAAAGGAAACTATTGAAGATACGATTAAAAATTGTTTGAAATTTTTAATGAAGTGAGGTAATCACTAATGGAAGATAGACTTATAACCTCCTTTAACTTAGAAGGAGATAAGGAAAATGAACTAAGTTTAAGACCAACTAAGCTCACGGAATATATTGGTCAAGAAAAGGTAAAAGGCAAGTTACAGATTTTTATTAAAGCTGCTAAAAATAGATCAGAAGCATTAGATCATGTTCTATTTTATGGACCACCTGGTCTTGGTAAAACTACCTTAGCCAATATAATAGCTAAGGAAATGGGAGGGAATTTAAAAATAACCTCCGGACCAGCTATTGAAAGGGCTGGTGATTTAGCAGCAATACTAACAGGTTTAAGCGATTTTGATGTTTTATTTATAGACGAAATACATAGGCTTAATAGAGCTGTAGAAGAAATATTGTATCCTGCAATGGAAGATTATGCTCTTGATATAATAATCGGAAAAGGTGCTTCAGCTAAGTCTATTAGGTTGGATTTACCTAAGTTCACATTAATTGGAGCAACTACTAGAGTTGGACTTTTAACGTCGCCCTTACGAGATCGTTTTGGGGTAATGTGCCCTATGGAGTTCTACAACGAAGGAGAGTTAAAAGAAATTATAACAAGATCCTCAAGAATATTAGGTGCCAAGATCCATGATGAAGCAGCTTTTGAAATCGCTAGAAGGTCAAGGGGTACTCCTAGAATTGCAAATAGACTTTTAAAAAGGGTTAGAGACTACGCTCAAGTTATAGGTAAAGGTGTAATTAATGAGGAACTAACAAAGGGTGCCTTGGAGTTATTAGAGGTAGACAAGGAAGGCTTCGATATTATAGATAACAAAATACTAAAAGCTATAATTGATAATTTTAACGGGGGACCAGTTGGAATAGAAACTTTAGCTTATTTTATTGGAGAAGAGCTTGATACTATTGAAGATGTATACGAACCATATCTACTTCAAAAGGGCTTTATTATGAGAACTCCTAGGGGCAGGATTGCAACGGAGAAATCTTATTTACATTTGAATAGAAAGTTTAAGGGTGGCAATGAGCCACAAATATCAGTTTTTGATTAATTAAGGAACTGAAAGAAAATAACATATGAGGTGAAAGACTTGCAAGTACAGGATTTTAATTATGATTTACCAGAAGAACTTATAGCACAACATCCCATGGAGAAAAGAGATGAGTGTAGGCTTATGGTGCTAGATAAGGAAACTGGAGACTTAGAACATAAGAAGTTTAAAGATATTTTGGATTATTTTGTTAGCGGAGATTGTCTTGTTCTTAATGATACAAGAGTTCTTCCGGCTAGGCTTCTAGGAGTAAAGGAAGGCTCTGGCGGTAAAATGGAGTTTTTGCTACTAAAAAGAATAGATACAAACAAGTGGGAAATACTAGTTAAGCCTGGTAAAAAAGCTAGAGTGGGAAGTAGATTTACTTTTGGTAATGGCGAGCTAAAGGCAGAAGTTATTTCTATTGAGGCTGAAGGAAATAGAATTGTTGTATTTGAGTATCAGGGGATTTTTGAAGAAGTCCTTGATAGATTGGGGCAGATGCCGCTACCTCCCTATATAACTGAAAAATTAGAGGATAAAGAACAATATCAAACCGTTTATTCAAAGGAAAAAGGTTCAGCAGCTGCACCAACAGCTGGATTACATTTTACAAAGGAACTTTTAGATAAGATTAGTGATAAAGGAGTTAAAATAGTTTTCTTAACTCTACATGTAGGTCTTGGAACCTTTAGACCAGTTAAAGTAGAGAAAATAGAAGAGCATCATATGCATTCAGAATTTTATATATTATCTAAAGAGGCTGCAGAAACTATAAACGAAGTTAAAGTAAAGGGTGGAAGAATAATTTCTGTAGGAACTACTTCTACTAGAACACTTGAAACCATAGCAGATGATAATGGGTTTTTAAAAGAGCAGTCTGGATGGACTGAAATATTTATTTTTCCTGGCTATAAATACAAGGTGGTGGATGCTTTAATTACAAACTTTCATCTCCCAGAATCAACACTGTTGATGTTAGTTAGTGCTTTGTCAAGTAGAGATAATATTATGTGGGCATATGAAGCTGCTGTAAGAGAAAAATATAGATTCTTTAGTTTTGGAGATGCTATGTTTATAAAATAAAGGGATGTGAAAAAATTGTATAAACTACTGAAAAAAACAGGAGCAGTAAGACGAGGAGAATTTACAACTCCACATGGAGTTATTCAAACTCCTGTATTTATGAATGTTGGTACACTTGCAGCTATAAAAGGTGCAGTATCATCTATGGATTTAAAGGAAATAAATTGTCAAGTTGAACTTTCAAATACCTACCATCTTCATTTAAGACCAGGTGATAAGGTTGTTAGACAAATGGGTGGGTTACATAAATTTATGAATTGGGATAAACCAATTTTAACAGATTCAGGTGGTTTTCAAGTTTTTTCTCTTTCTAAGATGAGAAAAATAAAGGAAGAGGGGGTATATTTTAATTCGCATATAGATGGTAGGAAGATATTTATGGGTCCTGAGGAAAGCATGCAGATACAAAGCAACTTAGGTTCAACTATAGCAATGGCTTTTGATGAATGTATACCAAATCCCTCTGACAGGGAGTATGTTGAAAAATCCGTAGATAGAACTACTAGGTGGCTTGAGAGATGTAAAATAGAGCTAGATAGACTCAACACTGAGGAGAATACGCTAAATAATCAGCAAATGCTCTTTGGAATTAATCAAGGCAGCACTTATGAAGATATAAGAATAGAACATGCTAAGACAATAGCTAAAATGAATTTAGATGGATATGCTATTGGTGGTCTTGCAGTGGGGGAAAGCCATGAGGACATGTATAGAATTATAGATTCAGTTGTTCCGCATCTTCCACAGGATAAGCCAATATATTTAATGGGAGTTGGTCTACCAAGTAATATACTTGAAGCTGTATCAAGAGGGATAGATTTCTTCGATTGTGTTTTACCTGCTAGAAATGGTAGGCATGGACATGTATTCACTAAATATGGTAAGATAAACTTGTTTAATCTTCAGTTTGAAACTGATAGTAGGGCTATAGATGAGGGATGTCAATGTCCAACTTGTAAAAATTATAATAGGGCATATATTAGACATCTTTTTAAGGCAAAAGAAATGTTAGCTATGAGGTTATGCGTCCTCCATAATCTGTATTTTTATAATAAACTTATGGAAGATATACGAGCTGCTATTGATGGAGATTATTTTGAAGCTTTTAAACAGGAAAAACTACAGGACTTTGCAGGCAGAGCCTAAAGCTATTTTACTATTAAATTTATTAATAGTTATAATATAAATTAATTTTAAGGAGGATTTTATAAATGGGACAATATGGATCATTAATATCAATTGTACTTATGTTTGGAGTGTTTTATTTAATAGTATTTGTACCAGAAAACAAAAGAAAGAAAAAGTATGGTTCAATGTTATCAAGCATTAAAGTAAATGATGAAATAGTTACAAGAGGCGGCATAATGGGAAAAATAACCAATATACAAGATGATTACGTAATTATACAATCAGGTCCAGATAAAGCTAGATTTAAATTGAGCAGAACTGGAATCTTAAATGTATTAACTGAAAAAGAAGAAACTTCAAAAGAGAAAGTAAAAGAAATTGAGGATTCCACAAAGGAAAACTAGTACTAAAACACTTGCCATTATCATAAATATTATGTAATGGGAGGTGTTTTTTTATGGAAAATAAAAGCCGATATTTTTACATAGGCAAAGGAGTACTAGGAAGCTTTTTTCTAACCTTAGTTTTAATTTTAATCCTAGGCATAGTTTCTACCTTTATAGATGTTACTGCTAGTTTAAGAGCGGCTTGCTTTATTGTAATAACTAGTTTAAGTGTAATATATGGAAGCATATATTCAACTAGAAAAATACAAAAAAAAGGGTGGATCATAGGTATCCTAGTAGCACTATTGTATATTTTAATAATTTATTTAGTAGCAATTATTTCTGGGTCTAGGGGGTTAGCAATAAATTCTATGGATTTATTTATGATTCTTTTAGCAATGCTGGTTGGTTCCCTTTCTGGAATGCTAGGAATAAATCTATAGAACTACTTTATTAAGTTTAGTATCTATGCTATAATCAAACGGAAATCTTTACGAACGGAGGAATTTTAATGAAGCATATAAAAACTATAAACAAGCCTAATATTAAAAACAGTTTAAGTAAACCTGGCTGCAAGGAATGTGCTAATTCCTGTCAATCAGCTTGCAAAACTTCCTGCACAGTTGCAAATTTAGCTTGTGAAAATTAGTTTAACATTCTAAGCAGTAACTGTAAGTTACTGCTTTATTATTTAGTTGGGAGGAAAAATGATGTCTTTAATTCACAAGTTTAAACAAGGTAATAATTTTTATGTTATTGATGTTAATTCCGGAGCAGTTCATATTGTTGATGAACTAATTTTTGATATTTTAAATGAAGACAAGCTCCAAGAATTAGAAGAAGTTTTAGCCAGATTGTTACCAAAATATAAATTAGAAGATTTAGAAGAAGCCTATGGTGAGCTAAAGGAATTAATTGATAATGATATACTTTATTCTAAGGATTTGTATGAAGAAATTGCTAGAAAAAGTGAAGAGTCAGAGTCTCTTATTAAGGCTCTTTGTTTAAATATTGCTCATGATTGTAATTTACGATGTAAATATTGTTTCGCAGATGAAGGTGAATACAAAGGTAATAGAAAGATTATGACAGCTGAAGTGGGAAAAAAAGCATTAGATTTTGTGCTTAAGCATTCAGGAACTAGAAAAAATATTGAGGTTGATTTATTTGGTGGAGAACCATTAATGGCCTTTGCTGTTGTAAAAGAAATCGTAGAATATGGCAAAATTATTGGAAAACAAAATAATAAAAACATAAGGTTCACTATGACCACCAACGCTACCTTATTAAATGATGAAATAATGGAATACATAGATAATAATATGGGAAACATAGTACTGAGTATTGATGGAAGAAAAGAAGTAAATGATAATGTTAGAGTAAGAGTTGATGGAAGCGGATGTTATGATACTATTCTTCCTAAAATAAAGAAAATGGCCGACATGAGAGACAAGACAAAACAATATTATGCAAGAGGAACTTTTACTAGAGCCAATACAGATTTTTATGAAGATGTGAAACATATGGTAGATTTAGGCTTTCAAGAGATTTCAATTGAACCTGTAGTATTACCAATGTCACATCCACTTTCCTTAAGAGAAGAAGATTTACCCCAGATTTTCGCCCAATACGATAAGATATATGAAGAGTTGATTAAAAAACATGAAGAAGGAAAAGACTTTAAGTTTTATCACTTTAATATAGATTTACAAGGTGGTCCTTGTGTTTATAAAAGAATATCTGGTTGTGGTGCTGGGCACGAATATGTTGCTATTACTCCAGAAGGTGACATATATCCTTGTCATCAATTTGTAGGTAATGAAAAGTTTATTATGGGTAATATTTTAGAGGATGAACTTAATAGTGAAATAGCTGCTACTTTTAAACAAGCTCATATTTATAATAAACCTAAGTGTATAGACTGTTGGGCTAGATTCTACTGCTCTGGTGGCTGCCAAGCAAATAATTTTAATTTTAATGGAGACTTAAATATTCCTTATGAATTGGGTTGCGAGATGCAAAAGAAAAGGATAGAATGTGCCATTGCCTTAAAATCAAAGCTATCAGAATAGGGAACTTATTTTACCATTATTGACTATAGGGAGTAAACGTTATATAATTATTTCTATGTGTGTCTTAATTAATTACAAAGGGGGATAATGATGAAAACTAAAAAGAAAAGTGCTGTTTTTTTTGCGATTTCTGTAATTTTCATATTACTTGTAGCCTATTTAGGTTTCTTTGGTACTTCTGAAATAAACGGATATCGGGTATACACTTTTGATGAAAAAATTAAAAAGGGTCTTGACTTAAAGGGTGGGGTATCAGTAATCGAACAAGTTGACTCTAAAACAAAAATTTCTCAAGCTACTATGGATACAACTATTGCAATGTTGACCGCTAGAATTAATAAACTAGGCGTTAGTGAAACTGTAGTGGTGCAAGAAGACAAGGATAAAATAAGAATAGAACTTCCCGGTGAAAAAGATACTACTGCAATTTTAGCTCAGCTTGCAAAAGCCGGAAAGCTAGAATTTAGAAATCCAGATAAGACTGTTATTTTAACTGGAGATGATGTTAAGACTGCAACTCCAATTGAAAATCTAGAAAAGGGTGACTTTGAAGTAAACCTAGAGTTTAACAGTGCTGGTGCAAAAAAGTTTTCTGAGGCTACAGCAAAACTAATAGGTCAGACCATGGCTATTTATATGGATGAAGATTTAGTAAGTAATCCTAATGTAACTGAAGCTATTAATGGAGGAAATGCATCTATAACTCACATGGCATCCATGGCGGAAGCTAAAAGAGTTGCTGATACAATTTCGTCTGGTGCCTTACCTGTTACCTTAACAAATGTTTCAGCTGATGTAGTTGGCGCTTCCCTTGGTGCAGAAGCGTTACCTAATAGTGTTAAAGCAGGGGTTGTAGGTATTGCAATTGTAATGTTATTTATGCTTTTTTATTATAGAATACCAGGTTTAATTGCAGATATTGCTTTATTATTATTTGTTATTATGGTGCTATATACCTATACAGTAGTGGGCGTAGTTTTGAGTTTATCAGGTATTGCTGCCTTCCTATTAACAGTTGGTATGGCTGTAGATGCAAATGTACTTATTTTTGAAAGAACTAAAGAAGAATTAAAATCCGGTAAATCCATTAAATCTGCTATTGATGAAGGATTTCACAGAGCTTTTACTTCTATTATAGATTCGAATTTAACTACCTTAATCTCAGGATTTGTACTCTATACTTTAGGAACAGGATCAGTTAAAGGCTTTGCTCTTACTTTAATAATTGGAGTTACATTAAGTATGTTTACAGCTCTAACAGTAACAAGACAATTAATGAAATGGGCAGGGGATATGGGTTGGTTTAATAAACCTTCATCTATTGGTACCTTTGGAGTACACGATATGAGAAGGGGGGTAAAATAATATGTATAAGATTATAGAAAGAACAAAAATTTGGTTTAGTATATCTATTATTATTATCTTAATCGGTGCATTTTTTATGGTGACAAAAGGTTTGAATTGGGGTATTGATTTTAAGGGTGGAACTGTTGTTCAAATAAATATGGAGAAGGCCTTTGATAAAACTGCAGTAGATGTAATAGTTAAAAAACACGCTACGGATGCTACTAGTGTTACTTTAAACAATACAGTTTTAGAAATTAAAAGTACAGAACTTACAACAGAAAAAACAAATGCTTTGGTTAAGGAACTTAAGGAAAAATATACCCTGAAAGCTGATACGTTGATATCTCAAAGAAGTATTGAACCATCTCTAGGTAAACATACAAGAAATAATGCTATAATGTCAGTTGTATTAGCAAATATTTTAATCCTAATATACATTGCATGGAGATTTGAGTTTAAATTTGGTATAGCTGCTATAATTTCTTTACTTCATGATGTTTTAGTAACTTTGGCGTTTTATGCAATTTTCAGTATACCTATTGACACAGCATTTATTGCTGCCATTCTTACAATACTGGGTTACTCTATTAATGATACTATTGTTATATTTGATAGAATTAGAGAGAATCAGAAATTCATGCGAAGTTCTGATGTAACTGAACTTGCAAATGCAAGTATTACTCAAACTTTTAGAAGATCAATATTTACTGTTTTAACAGTTGTAATAACTTTAGCAGCAGTATATGTTTTCGTGGAGCCTATAAGGAATTTTTCACTACCACTTTTAGTAGGTATAATTTCAGGATGTTATTCTTCAATTTATATAGCTACACCAACTTGGGTAATACTTAAGAAAAGAATAAAGAAAAAAGTAGTAGCTAAGAGAATTTAGGAGGAATTTATAAATGGATTTAAAAGAAAAAATAAGAGTTATTGAAAACTTCCCTAAAACAGGAATAAGTTTTAAGGATGTTACTACCTTAGCTCAAGATGGAGAAGCTTTTAAATATACAATTGATGCCTTTGTAGAATATTTAAAAGACAAAAACATTGATGTCGTTGTTGGACCAGAAGCAAGAGGATTTCTCTTTGGAGCTCCAGTAGCAAGTGGGCTTGGTGTTGGATTTGTTCCTATAAGGAAAAAAGGCAAACTACCAGCGGACACAATTCAGGTTGAATATGAACTAGAGTATGGCAGTGATGTACTTGAAATTCATAAGGATGCTATTAAACCTGGACAAAGAGTAGCTATAGTAGATGACTTATTAGCTACAGGTGGAACTATTGCCGCCGTTGTAAAATTGGTAGAGCTAGTGGGAGGCCAAGTTGCTTCTATGGACTTTGTTATAGAACTAACTGAACTCAATGGAAGAGGAAAACTTGGAAGTTATGATATTTTATCACTTGTTAAGTATGAGATATAAGGGAGCTTCATTTATTTAAACTAGCTAATTGCATGATTCTACAAAATACTATATAATGAAATAAAACAATAATGGCTGGTTTTTGAACCAGCCATTATTCTTACAAAGACTGTTCCTAAGGGGTGTAATCTTATGCTGTACAAGTTGATTAATAAAATAGATAAAAATTGTAGTAATGTAGATAAAGATTTAGTTATTAAAGCTTATAACTTTGCTTATAATGCTCACAAAAATCAAAAAAGAGAATCCGGAGAACCCTATATTGTTCATCCATTAGAAGTAGCATCTCTATTAGCTGAGATGGGATTAGATACCAATACAATTGTGGCGGGGTTACTCCACGATATAATAGAAGATACCGATTATACCTTTGAAAATATCACCGATGAATTTAATCTTGAAATAGCTACTTTAGTACAGGGAGTTACTAAACTGAGCAAAATACAATATAAAACTAAAGAGGAACAGCAAGCAGATAATGTAAGGAAAATGTTACTTGCAATGACTAAGGATATAAGAGTGATATTAATTAAGTTAGCTGATAGGCTTCATAACTTAAGAACTTTAAAATATATGCCTGTTGAAAATCAGAAAGAAAAAGCAAAAGAAACCCTTGATATCTATGCTCCCTTGGCTCATCGACTTGGAATTTCTAAAATTAAGTGGGAACTAGAAGATATAGCTTTTAGATATTTAAAACCAGAAGAATATTATGATCTTGTTAGAAAGATATCTGAAAAAAGAGTAGAGAGAGAAGAGTATATAAATGATATAGTTAAGCAATTAGGTAAAGAATTGGATAAGGCTAGCATAATTTGTGATATAGATGGTCGACCAAAGCATTTTTACTCAATCTATAGAAAAATGGTAAGTAAGAACAAAACTCTTGATCAAATTTTCGATTTGACAGCAGTTCGTATACTTGTGGAAAGTGTAAAAGATTGTTATGCCACACTTGGCATAGTTCATAATATTTTCAAACCAATTCCGGGTAGATTTAAAGACTATATAGCTATGCCAAAACCAAATATGTATAAATCTATTCATTCAACAGTTATTGGACCAGAGGGTAAATTTTTTGAAATTCAAATAAGAACCTTTGAAATGCATAGAACCGCTGAATATGGAATAGCTGCGCATTGGAAATATAAAGAGGGAATTCAAGAGGAAAAAACTCCAGATACCGAAGAAGGTTTAGATACTAAATTTACTTGGCTTAAGGATATGCTCGAATGGCAGACAGAGACTTCGGATGCGGAAGAGTTTATGAAAAACTTTAAAATCGATTTGTTTTCGGATGAGATATTTCTTTTTACACCAAATGGTACTGTAATCAATTTGCCGAGTGAGGCAACGCCAATTGATTTTGCATATAGAATTCATACTGATGTAGGAAATAGTTGTATTGGTGCAAAGGTAAATGGAAAGATTCAATCTCTTGATTACCAGCTTCATACTGGTGAAATTGTAGAAATAATGACTTCTAGTAAGCCTAAGGGACCTAATCTTGATTGGATTAACATCGCAAAAAGTAACCAAGCAAAAAGCAAGATTAGAGCTTGGTTTAAAAAGTCTAAAAGAGAAGAAAACATTATGAAAGGTAAAGAACTCTTAGAAAAAGATACAAAAAGGCAAGGCTTTAACTTTAAAGAGATTGCTAAAGGAGAAGGTATTGAACAATTCTTAAAAAAATATAATATGAATTCTATAGATGAATTATATGTAGCTGTTGGAGTTGGTGGTTTAATGGCTTCAGCGGTGGTTATAAAATTAAAGGAACTTGATTCAAAAAAATTCCCTACTGAACCCGAGAACCTAAAAGAACTTGAAGAGCAAATAAGTAAGGCAACCAGCAGGACTTCTACTAATAAAGATAAGTCTCCAGGTGTTATTGTTAAAGGCGAAACCAACGTTTTAGTAAGATTTGCAAAATGCTGTAATCCTGTCCCTGGTGATGAAATAATTGGCTATATTACAAAAGGTCGAGGTGTTTCAGTTCATAGATCAGATTGTAAGAATGTAGATGCCTTATTAGCTAATTCTGAAAATAGATTAATTGAGGTTAGTTGGAATGTTGTTGAGAACTTTGGATATATAACTGAGATTCAAGTAAAAGCAGAAGATAGAACTGGATTATTAACTGAAGTTATGGAAATTATATCAAACACAAAAACCTATCTTTATGCTGTAAGTGCAAAATCTGCTAAGGGCGGTTTTGCCATAGTTGATGTTAAGCTAAGAATTGAAGATATTAATAAACTTAAGGAACTTATGAAAAAAATAAGAAAACTTAAAGGTGTAATTGATATATATAGAGCAAAGAATTAATATATAACTATTAATAGGAGTGATTTGAATGAAGGTATTAGTAATGCCTGTAGGAAGTTATGAAGCTAATTGCTATATTATTAAAGATGAAACATCTCAGGAAATAGCAGTTATAGACCCTGGTGCTAATGGTAGCTTATTAATAAAAGAAGTAGAAAAGTTACAGGGAAGAGTTAAATATATTTTACTAACCCATGCGCATGCAGACCATACAGGCGCAGTAAGAGACTTAAATGAACATTTTAAAGCCCCTGTATATTTAAGCCAAAAGGATGAGGCTCTAATACTTAAAGGTGAATTCATGTTTGGAAAAATTAAAGTTGATGGATATATAAAAGATGGTGATTCTTTTAAAATAGGAAATTTGGAGATAAAATGCATAGAGACCCCTGGTCATACACCGGGTGGTTTTTGCTTCTTTATTAATGAATACCTCTTTTCAGGGGATACTTTATTTGCACAATCTATTGGCAGAACCGATCTTTCAGGAGGAAACTTTGAAACTATAATTCAAAGTATAAAAGATAAGTTATTTACCTTACCTGAAGAAACAAAAGTTTTTCCGGGACACGGTGCTGAGACTAGCATAAAAAACGAAAAAAAATATAATCCGTTTTTTTAGAAATTAATTCTAGGAGAAAAAATGATTAAAGTAAAACTAAATGATTTAAAATATCAATATGACGTATATCAAATTATAAACCAATTTTTTGACTTTGAAGAAATTAAATTTTTCGAAGAAGATTATGATTATTTTATTGAACTAAGTGAAAGTAAAATAACTTGTGGCAGAAAACAAATGGATTTTGTATATGAAGAAAACAAATGGCCTGATCTTTCAATGAAGGAACAGGTTAAACTTGCGGTTTTCAGGTATTTTACTAAATTAATGAAAGTTGATATGCCTTGGGGAACTTTAGTAGGAATTAGACCAACAAAAAAAGTTCTTTCTTTATTTGAAGAAGGAAAAACTGATAGTGAAATAATTGAATACTTTTCTAAACACCATCTTGCAAGAAGAGATAAAGTAGAACTTTGTATGGAGGTAGCACGGTGGGAACGAAAAACAGTTAATACTAAAAAAAATAGCATTAGTGTATATGTGGGTATGCCATTTTGCCCAACTAGATGTTTGTATTGTTCCTTTACTTCAAATGTAGCTTCAAGTAGTAAAAAAAGAGTGGAAGATTATATAATAACTCTAGTTCACGAGATGCAGGTTATGGGTAAATACATAAAAGATAATGAATTAGACATTCAATGTATATATTTTGGTGGTGGTACTCCCACTGCAGTTAATGATCTGCAATTTGAGTTTGTTATGAAAAATATTTATGAAAATTTTTATTCGGATTCTATATCGGAATTCACTGTTGAATGTGGGAGACCAGATAGTATTTCCGAAGCAAAATTATTATCAATGAAAAGATTTGGTGTGGATAGAATTTCAATTAATCCTCAAACCATGAACGATGATACCTTAAAAGCAATTGGGAGAAATCATAGCGCTAGGGATGTAATTAATAAATTTAATCTAGCTAGAAATCTTGGCTTTGACAATATAAACATGGATATAATTGTAGGTCTTCCAGGTGAAAATATAAATAATATTAAAGATACAGTGAAGAAGATTAAAGACCTTAAGCCGGATAATATAACAGTTCACGGACTTTGTGTAAAGCGAGGCTCTAAGCTACATGAAAAAATGTTATTCAACTATAAGTTATATAAACTTTCTCAAAATGAAATAAATGATATGTATGAATGTACTACAAGTCTTGCAAAGAGTTTAAGTATGCATCCCTACTATATGTATCGACAGAAAAATATGATAGGTAGTATGGAAAATATAGGTTATGCCCTTCATAATAAAGAGGGAATCTACAACATTCAGATGATTGAAGAAAAACAAACTATTATTGCACTAGGTGCTGATGCAGTGACTAAAGTAGTATTCCTAGAGGAAGATAGACATGAACGATTTGCTAATACTAAGGATGTAAAGGAATATGTAGATAGGATTGAGGAGATGCTTGAGAAAAAGATAGCGTTACTTGATACTCTTTACAAATAGAATTGGAGCTTAAGGAGGTTATCATGAATAATATTGTTCTTATAGGTATGCCAAGTGCTGGTAAGAGTACTTTAGGTGTTGTACTTGCTAAGACTCTAGGCATGAATTTTATTGACACAGATTTGGTGATTCAACAAAAAACTGGTAGACTACTTCAGAAAATTATTAATGAGGATGGAATCAAGGACTTTCTAAAAATAGAGGAAAATAGTATATTATCCTTAAAAGTCAACAATACAGTAATTGCTACAGGCGGAAGTGTAATTTTTTGCGGCAAAGCCATTGAATACTTAAAACAAGAAAGTATAGTAGTTTATTTAAAAGTAGAATTTGATGAGATAGTTAAAAGACTTGATAATATAACCACACGAGGTGTGGTTTTAGCAACTGGACAAAACCTTAAAGATATGTATAATGAAAGAGCACCTTTATATGAAAAATATTCTGATGTTATAATTGATTGCTCAAATAAAGTGGTAGAAGAAATAATATCAAATGTAATTAAGGAGGAAAAATTATGGGAGAAGCTTTAAACGGACTTAAGAGAGATATAATGTGTGGTGAATTAAGAGAAGGCCATGTGAGTAGAAAATTTACAGTTATGGGGTGGGTCCAGAGAAAAAGAAATTTGGGAGGACTTATCTTCATAGATTTAAGAGATAGAACTGGACTTCTTCAAGTAGTTTTTGGAGAAGAAATAAATAAAGAAGCTTTTATTGAGGCTGATACCGCTAAAAGCGAGTATTGTATAGCAATAACTGGAGAGTTAGTTTTAAGACAAGCACCAAACCTTTCAATGCCTACTGGCATGGTAGAGTTAAAGGGTGAGAGTATAAAGATTTTATCGGAATCAGAGACAACGCCAATTTACATAAAAGAAAATTTAGATGCAGCTGAAAGTATAAGATTAAAGTACAGATATCTAGATTTGAGAAGACCTGATATGCAAAAAATATTTATGATAAGACATAAAACCAGTAAGATAATTAGAGATTATTTGGACGACAATGGATTTTTGGAGATGGAAACCCCCATACTAGGGAGAAGTACACCTGAGGGTGCTAGAGATTATTTAGTTCCAAGTAGAAATTATCCAGGTAGTTTTTATGCATTGCCTCAATCCCCCCAACTCTACAAGCAATTATTGATGGTTTCAGGTTACGATAAATATTTTCAAATAGTTAAATGTTTTAGAGATGAGGACCTAAGAGCTAATAGGCAACCAGAATTTACACAAGTAGATTTAGAAATGTCTTTTGTAGATGTAGAAGATGTAATTGCTGTTAACGAGGGTTTAATTAAGAAGGTTTTTAAGGAAATCCTAGATGAAGAGGTAAAACTACCAATTCGGAGAATGCCTTATAAAGAAGCTATGGAGAAGTATGGTTCTGACAAACCTGATTTAAGGTTTGCTATGGAAATTACAGATTTAACCGATAGAGTTAAAGGCGCAGAGTTTAAGGTTTTTGCTGATGCTATTGAAGTTGGAGGTAGTATAAGGGCAATTAAGGCTGAAAATTGTGCAGATATGGGAAGAAAACAAATTGATAAACTAGGTGAATTTGTTAAAACCTTTAAGGCAAAAGGATTAACATGGATCGCTGTAAAAGAAAACGAAATAAAATCACCAATTAGTAAGTTTTTAACAGAAGAAGAAATGCAGGGTATTATTCAGGTTATGGAGGCTAAGGTTGGAGATTTAATTCTTATTGTAGCAGACAAAGATAAAACTGTATTCCAAGCATTAGGTGGTTTAAGACTTGAAATGGCTAAGTCCTTAGATTTATTAAAGGATTCAAAGGAATTTAATTTCGTTTGGATCACTGAATTTCCATTAGTTTCTTATAATGAAGAAGAAAATAGATATCAAGCAGAACATCATATGTTTACAATGCCTATGGATGAGGATCTACAATATTTAGATATTGATCCTAGTAAAGTTCGAGCTAAAGCGTATGATATTGTTTTAAATGGTGAGGAACTTGGTGGAGGTAGTATTAGAATTCATGACAAAAATCTACAACAAAAAATATTTGAAGTCGTTGGGTTTACTGAGGAAAAAGCTTATGAAAGTTTTGGCTATTTATTAGAAGCTTTTAAATATGGACCGCCTCCACATGGTGGATTGGCTTTTGGTCTAGATAGAATTGTGATGTTTTTAGCTGGAACAGAGAATATAAAGGATGTAATTGCTTTCCCAAAAAATCAGAATGCAGCCTGTGTTATGACACAAGCACCGAATATGGTAGATAATTCACAACTTAAGGAATTAGGAATTGCAAAAATTAATTAATTTAGGTGATGAAAAACTTATGTTTATGTAGTATAATATAAATAAGAAAAAGTCCTGCTATGTTTGAGAAATGAGATAATTTTGACCCAACATTTTAAACTTCGGGAATCCTACTCTTTTCGCGAAATGATACCTTTTTTTAGGAACAAGAAACGAAAAGGTGATGCCCACCTGCGAAAGCAGGATCAAAAATACCTCGTGAGACGGCACAGCGGGTTTTCTAAACTTGTATATAAATTATAAAAGCTACAAATTATTTGTAGCTTTTTTTACGTTGAAAATTTTAGTGCCAGAAGAAACTAGGACTATTCCAACGGCAATTGCACCAGCAGAAGCTAGGGTTTGAATCCCAGTACTTAAGGCTTTAGAAACATTACCATTTATAGATTCGTACATTGTATAATACATTCCATTTCCAGGAACCATAGGAATAATTGCGCAAACAGCAAAAGTGGTTACAGGTGATTTTAAAACTCTAGCCATAACTTCCGAATAAATTCCAATCATAATTGATGCAGCAAAAAGTGAGAAAGTGGGTGAAAGCTTAAATTTTTCCTGAAGCAAAAGGAGACATAACCAACCAACCCCACCACCCATGCAAGCAAAAATTAATTTTTTACCACGTATATTAAAAAGTATTCCAAAACTAAATGTGGCCATTAGAGCATAAATTGAATTTAATATCATTAATTGACACCTCCAAAGTTTAGAAGCCATAGTTTAAGTATAACACCTGTACCTACTGCTATAGCTCCAGCAATAAATAAGGCTTCTATTGCTCTTGAAACACCTGAAACCAAATCTCCTTCAAGGGTATCTCTTATAGCATTAGTAATTGCTAGCCCCGGGACTAATAACATAATAGATCCAATAATAATTTTATCTGATTGATCTGCAAAATTAAAGGAAACGCAGATTAAAGCAGATAAAGCAGCCAGGGCTCCTCCAATAATATTAATAAAAAATTGGTTTATCTGAATTTTGTTCAATTTAATGGAAAGTATTTTTATAAGGGATCCAATAATAAAAGCTACAAAAAAATCTTTTAAGGTACCA
Source organism: Clostridiaceae bacterium (assembly GCA_014380625.1). Taxonomy (GTDB): domain Bacteria; phylum Bacillota; class Clostridia; order Clostridiales; family Clostridiaceae; genus JACMJL01. The sequence continues at coordinate 9,236 of JACMJL010000250.1, read as the reverse complement.
CCAAAAAGTAGCGTAAAAAAACCTGCAGCAGATGCAGCAGCTAATATCTGAATATTTTTGGAGTAGTGATTTGTTGAATCAATTTTTTCTAATTCATTTTCAGCAAAATCTAAGGTTAAAGTTTTTGTCATTATTAGCCTAGAAAGGTCATTAACCTTTGAAATCTTTTCTAAATTTACGGTTCTAGAATTTATCCGTTTTATTAAAGTTGCTGTATGTCCACTATCATCAGTGACTGATATCATCATACCAGTGGGTGTAACAAAACTATCTGCTTCTTTAATTTCGAAGGCAGCACAAATTCTACAGATTGTTTCTTCAACCCTATAAGTTTCACCACCATTTTCTAGAATAATTCTTCCTGCATATGCAGATAATTTAAGTATTCTGTTAGTTTCCATGAAAAATATCCCTTTCTTAATAAAAATTCTAAGAAGATTATAACATATTCTTAACATATTAGAAATTTGGTTTGATAAATACTTAAAATTTTAATATAATAAAAAGTAATAAACATAAGTAGAAGGGGTGTAAATATGAATTTTACGAATATTGGGGAAGAAGACAAGGAAGTTCTTGAAATTATTAATGGAGAAATAGAGAGACAAGAGCATAATATTGAATTAATTGCCTCCGAAAATTTCACAAGTAAAGCAGTAATGGAAGCTGTGGGATCAGCGTTAACAAATAAATATGCGGAAGGTTATCCTCACAAAAGGTATTATGGTGGATGTGATGAAGTTGATAAAATAGAAGAACTTGCAATTTCAAGATTAAAGGAATTGTTTGGAGCTGAGCATGTAAATGTTCAACCACATTCCGGTTCTCAAGCTAATATGGCAGTATATATGTCAGTTTTAGAACCAGGGGACATGGTACTTGGAATGGATTTAAGTCATGGTGGACATTTAACTCACGGAAGCCCAGTTAACTTTTCTGGAAAGCTTTATAAGTTTATTTCCTATGGGGTAGATAAAGATACAGAGGTTATCGATTATGAGGAGTTAAGAAGGATTGCTGTTGAAAATAAGCCTAAGATGATTGTAGCTGGAGCTAGTGCATATCCACGAGTTATTGAATTTGAAAAAATAAAGCAGATAGCTGATGAAATAGATGCTTATTTTATGGTAGATATGGCACATATTGCTGGTCTTGTAGCTACAGGCGCACACCCTTCACCTGTTCCTTTTGCTGATTTTGTTACAACTACAACCCATAAGACACTTAGAGGACCTAGAGGAGGAGCTATACTTTGCAAGGAAGAGTATGCAAAGGCAATAGACAAAACCATATTTCCTGGAATGCAAGGTGGACCCTTGATGCATGTAATTGCAGGTAAGGCAGTGTGTTTTGGAGAGGCTCTGAGAAAAGACTATAAAGTGTATATAGAGCAAGTTGTGAAAAATGCTAAAGTCCTGGGACAAGAACTTGCAAAATATGGGTTTAGACTGATTTCTGGCGGAACAGATAACCATTTATTGTTAGTAGATTTAACTAATAAAAATATTACTGGAAAAGAAGCTGAAAAGGTTCTTGATTCAGTAGGTATTACTGTAAATAAAAATACTATACCTTTTGAAACCTTAAGTCCCTTTGTTACTAGTGGTATTAGAATTGGTACACCGGCAGTGACAACAAGAGGATTTAAGGAAGAAGAGATGAAGGAAATTGCAGAGCTAATAAACTTTACTATTGAACATAGAGGAGAAGATTTATCTGAAACACAAAGTAAAGTTAGAGAACTTTGTAAAAAGTACCCTTTATATTAATCAAATAGGTTTATCCATGTTAGAAATCCAGCAAGGTGTTGCTGGATTTTTTTAATGGAAAAACATTATAATATAGTCACGGTAGTATTATTATGGTAGAATTAGTTTTATTATATATACTTATTATTAAGATAGGGGGACAATTATGTTTTGTCACAAATGTGGTAAAGAAAATTCAGAGGATGCAAGTTATTGTAATTCCTGCGGGGAGCAATTAAAAGAAGAAACTATAAATATTAGCGAAAAGGTGCCTCAAACTAATAATAATATAGAAGAAATTAGAAGCCCATTAGTATGGTCTATTTTAGTTACTATTTTTGGAGCACTTACCTGCTGTTGTTTAAATCCTATTAGTTTAGTTCTTGGAATTATTTCAATAGTATTTTCTACTCAAATCCAGGAAAAACAACGTAGAGGTGATTTTGATGGTGCTAAAAGGGATGCAAGGAGTGCTGTAATTTTAAATTGGGTAGGATTAGGTTTTATTATTTTAACAATAATAATTGTTAGTGCGATAATTGCTAGTGGCGCTTTTAACAACTATGATTATCCAACAAGATTGTAAAGACGTAAAAAGATTTGATTTATAAAAACTCAAAGTATACAATAGAGACCTATCAAGGAAAAATAGAAAGTATATTGCTTCTATCCTTACCTTTAATAGCATTAATTATGTTGTGTTACCTGTTTCTTCATAATCCTGTGGGAAATAGTATCTTCCCTAAGTGTTTAATTTTAGAATATACAGGGTTATACTGTCCAGGTTGTGGATCCACTCGGGCCACTTATTATCTAACACATGGAAATCTTTTAAAAGCTTTTGGATTTAATCAGTTGTACATTATGCTGTTGCCCTTTATGTTATATCTATATCTCTTAAACTTTGGAATTAGGATAAATGGTAAGGAACTTTTACCAATGCCTAAGTTTAACTTAAGGTTTTGCATGTTAATTGCTATAGTTTTTATTGTATTTTGCATTTTAAGGAATATACCTACTTATCCATTTAATATGTTAGCACCATAGGAACAAAAAGGTATTTTAGTTTTTAAAGGGTTATCTTAAAATGATTTATTATTTTGAGATGGCTCTTTTATAGTTATTAACTATCTCAATATATGTTAAAATAAATAATATAAAATAAAGTGGGTGATTTCATGGATTTATTTACCATGGCTATGGACAATAATATAAATAATAAACCTCTTGCAGAGAGAATGAGACCTAGGAATTTAAATGAATTCGTAGGTCAAGAGCATATAATTGGAAAAGGTAAACTTTTAAGGCGCTTAATTGAAAATGATAAACTTACTTCAATAATTCTTTACGGACCACCTGGAGTAGGCAAAACTACTTTGGCATCAATTGTGTCTCGAGAAACAAAACGTGAATTTGTAAAGTTAAATGCAACTTCCATTGGGGTTAAAGAGATTAGGGAATATATTGAAAAGGCAGAGGAATTAAGAAAATTATATAATAAAAACACAGTCTTTTTTATTGATGAAGTTCATTCTTTAAAGAGGGGAGCTCAACAAGATGCACTGCTTTCTGCAATAGAAAAAGGCACAATAACTTTAATAGGGGCAACTACGGAAAATCCCTATTTTGAGTTATCCGGAGCACTTTTGAGTAGAACAAAGATATTTGAACTACAGCAATTAAATGAAATTTCAATTAATATGCTTTTAAAGAACATACTTTCTGATAAAGAAAGAGGCTATGGAAACTTAAAAATAAATATAAGTGAGGTTGAATTAACTTATATTGCAGAACTGTGTGGAGGAGACGGAAGAAGTGCTATTAATGCCTTAGAGATTGCAGTTCTATCTACTCCTAGAGCTGAAAATGGTATTATAAAAATAGATAAAAATACAATCGAGGAGTCCATGCAAAAGTCAATTATTAATTATGATGCTGCAGGAGATAATCACTACGATATTATTTCTGCCTTTATAAAAAGTATTAGAGGTTCAGATCCAGATGCTGCACTTTATTGGTTCGGAAGAATGGTAGTAGGTGGAGAAGATCCTAAATTCATAGTTAGAAGGCTTATCGTTCATGCTTCTGAGGATATAGGTATGGCTGATCCTAATGCAATGCTAATAGCCCATGCCGCATGGAATGCATTACAATGTGTTGGTATGCCTGAAGCTAGAATACCCATTGCACAGGCTATTATCTATCTCTCAAAGGCTTCTAAATCTAACTCCGTTGTTGTAGCTGTAGATAGGGCAATTGAAGATGCGAGAAAAAAGCAGTATCGAGTACCACTACATTTGAGAGATACCAGTTATAAGGGAGCAAAAGAATTAGGCCATCAGGGCTATAAGTATCCCCATGATTATCCTGGACATTTTGTAGAACAAGAGTATCTTCCAAGGGAAATGAAAAAAGTAATATATTATGATGAGAATAATGAAAATAGTTGAAGAGATAGTTGACAACTATACTCTGATTTGATATTATATTTATGAATTCATACTGGATTAGTCAACATTGAAAGGAGTGGTGTAATGAAGCTATCAACTAAGGGTAGGTATGGCGTTAAAGCTATGGTGGATCTTGCTATTCGTTATGGCGATCAACCTGTGTCTATTAAAACTATCTCTCTACGACAAAAAATCTCAGAATACTACCTAGAGCAGCTATTTGCTCCACTCAGAAAAGCTAAACTCATAACTAGCGTTCGAGGAGCTCAAGGTGGGTATATGCTTAGTAGAGCTCCAGAAGAAATATCTGTTTTCGATATAATAGAAGTACTTGAAGGACCCATTGAGGTATCGGAATGTTTAGATGAAGATGTAATCTGTGGGAATGCTGATTGCTGTGCAACCAGATTACTATGGGCTAAGATTAAAAATAGTATTGATGATGTTACAAAATCCACATCTCTAAAGGATATTGTGGGTGACTATAAAAGCATGAATAAAGAAGTCTCAAAAGGAGTGAAGTGAAATGAATAAGTCTATCTATATGGATTATGCTGCCACCACCTATACTAAACCTGAGGTTTTAGAGGAAATGCTTCCTTACTTTACACAGTTTTACGGAAATCCATCTTCAATATACTCTATAGCAAGGGATACAAAAAAAGCTGTTGATAAAGCAAGAGAAAGAGTAGCTAAGGCTATAAATGCTTCAAGGGAAGAAATATTTTTCACTGGTGGGGGTTCTGAGTCTGATAACTGGGCTATAAAGGGAATTGCTAATGCTAATAAAAATAAAGGTAACCACATAATAACTTCAGCAATAGAACATCATGCAGTATTACATACCTGTGAGGCTTTAAAAAAGCAAGGGTTTGATATAACTTACTTACCAGTTGATGAATTTGGCTTTATAAGCTTAGAAGATTTGAAAAATGCAATTACAGACAAAACTATTTTAGTTTCTATAATGTATGCTAATAATGAAATCGGAACTTTACAGGATATTAAGTCAATTGGAAAAATTTGCAGAGAAAGAAAAATTTTATTTCATACAGATGCAGTTCAGGCTGTTGGCCATATAGCTGTTGATGTTGTAGACATGAATATTGACCTACTTTCTTTAGCTGGTCATAAATTTTATGGACCTAAGGGTGTAGGTGCATTATATATAAGAAAAGGAATAAGAATTGAAAATTTAGTACATGGTGGAGGACAAGAAAGATCAAGAAGAGCTGGTACTGAAAATATTCCTGGGATTGTTGGTTTAGGTAAGGCTTTAGAACTTGCGGTTTCAAATTTAGAAGAAAATACTCGTAAGCTGACTTATTTAAGAGATAAGTTAATTAAGGGATTATTAACTGTTCCACATACAAGGTTGAATGGACCTGTTGGAGATAAAAGGCTACCAGGTAATGCAAATGTCTGCTTTAGATTTATTGAGGGTGAAGGAATACTCCTCTCTCTTGATTTTGAAGGTATATGTGCTTCTTCTGGTAGTGCATGTACATCTGGTTCCTTAGACCCATCACATGTTTTATTAGCAATTGGTTTAATTCATGAAATTGCTCATGGTTCACTAAGATTAACAATTGGTGATGGAACTACAGAGGAAGAAGTAGATTATGTAATTGCGGTTGTTCCCTCAATAATAGAACGACTAAGAAATATGTCACCACTTTGGGATGACTTTATTAAAAAGGAGGAAAATTAAATGGAATACAGTGAAAAGGTAATGGATCACTTTAGAAATCCTAGAAATGTTGGAGAAATCCTTGATGCAAATGGTGTAGGTGAGGTTGGAAATGCACAATGTGGAGATATAATGAAAATATATCTTAAGGTTGAAGATAATATAATTAAAGATGTAAAGTTTAAAACTTTTGGATGTGGTTCAGCTATAGCTTCTTCATCAATGGCTACAGAATTAATAATGGGAAAATCCATAGATGATGCCTGGGAATTAACTAATAAAGCTGTAGCAGAAGCTTTAGACGGGTTACCACCTATTAAAATGCATTGCTCAGTTTTAGCGGAAGAGGCTATTCATAAAGCAATAAATAACTATAGAGAATCAGTAGGGTTAAAAGTTTGGGATTATGAAGAACATGAGGATATACATGCTCAGGTTCATGGAGAATAGGTAGTTTTATGAATAAAAAAGTAGTTATTGGAATGAGTGGGGGAGTTGACAGCTCCGTAGCAGCATATCTGCTACAGGAACAGGGTTATGAAGTAATTGGTATTACTCTTAAGGTTTGGGATTCAGATGACCCGGAATATGTTGAAAAAGAGGGCGGATGTTGCTCCATTTCTTCTGTAGATGATGCTAGAAGGGTAGCTTTTAATTTAAATATACCTTATTATGTTTTAAATTTTAAGGATTTATTTAAAGCTAAGGTTATTGATAATTTTGTTGAGGAATACATGGAGGGAAGAACTCCTAATCCTTGTGTTGCATGTAATAAATATATCAAATTTGATGAGCTACTTCAAAGAGCTATGGCCCTTGGAGCCGATTATGTTGCCACTGGACATTATGCCAGAATTGATAAGACTGAAGGTGGCAATCGGTTTCTACTAAAGACTGCAACAGATACTAAAAAGGATCAAACTTATGCACTATATAATCTTACTCAATTTCAATTAGAACATACTTTAATGCCTTGTGCAGGATATACCAAAACCCAGATCAGAGAAATTGCTGAGAAGATTGGGCTTGAAGTTTTTAATAAAAAAGATAGTGAAGAAATTTGCTTTATTCCCGATGACGATCATGGAGCATATATTAAAAAAGCTTTACCTAATAAGGTTAGGGAAGGCAATTTTGTTGATAAAAAGGGCAATGTTTTAGGAACTCATAAGGGAATTGTATACTATACTATTGGTCAGAGAAAGGGTCTAGGCATTGCTCTAGGCGTTCCTATGTATGTTATAGATATAGTGCCTCATAGTAATCAAGTTGTTCTTGGAAGCGAAGAGGATATCTTTAAAACAGAACTACTAGCTAAGGATATTAATTTTATCCCCTTTGATAAGCTAGCTGGTGAAATGGAAATTGAAGCAAAAATTAGATATTCAGGTATTCCTGCTAAAGCAAAAATTATACCAATGGAAGAGGGTAAGGTGAAGGTTATATTCTATGACAAAGTCAGAGCAATAACTAAAGGCCAATCCGTGGTATTTTACAATGGAGACATTGTTATTGGCGGAGGAATAATAGAAGAAATATTGTAAAAATATAACTCGATTCGAGTTATATTTTTTTTGTTTTTGCAGAAACTATTACCAGGATGTAAGAATTATTGAAAGGTTTGATAGATAATATGAACATAATGTATAGGGCTAAGGATTTCTATATGATGGAGGTCAAAGATGTAAAGGGTAAAAGGTTGGGATTTATTAAGGATATTGATATTAACTTTCATGAAGAATGTATTGTTGGATTTATTATATCTTCTTATAATATTTTTCAAAAGGAAGTGAAGGTGTTGATAGAGGATATTATTATATTTAATGATATTATGGTAGTTAAAAAAATCTCTCATAAAAAGAGTTTAGAATTAAACTCCATAAAAGGAATGGACGTAATTGATAAAAATAATAATATTTTAGGTATGGTAGAAGAAATAGTTTTTGAGGCTATAGATTTTAAAATTCAAGGCTTTATTATTTCTTCTGGAATTGTTAAGGATTTTATTTCAGGAAAAAGAATTTTATTGCCAAAGAACCTTATACTTGGAGAAAAGAGTATTCTATGTGTTTATGAAGATAAAAAAATTGAATTTTTTAGTAGACCTCATAAAATTATAGTTGAAGATGATAAACATGAAGAAATACTATAAATTTCTATTAAGTTTTATTAGTATTTTAATAGTTCTTTATATATTTATATCAATGAAAGTAGTGAGAGATGTTTTGTATACTATTCTACTTTCTTTTACAGTAGCTTACGCTATTAAACCTATACAAAAAAAACTAATGGAGAAAGGATTAAATAAAAAAGCTTCAGCAATTCTTTTGATAATTGGATTTGGTTTGGTATGTATCTCACTTCTTGCTATAATAATTCCATCTATCTTTAATGAAAGTAATAGTATAACTGCTGTAGCAACCGAAATTAAAAAATTAATAATTAACATTGAAGATAGATATAAAGAAATAAATAGTAATGAAATTCTACATAAAATGATAAATGAATTTACTGTGAGAATAAATGGAATACTTATGGGGCTAACTGGTAGGTTACTTGATGTAATTATGGGTATTGGAGATGATATTATATCCATACTAGTAATGCCAATAATAATATACTATTTTTTATCAGACAGTGAAACGATAACAAATGCAATACTAGTGTTTTTGCCAATAGGAATCAGAAATATTGTTAGGAAGATATTGAAGGATATAGATAAAGTATTAAGTAGATACGTTGTAAGTCAATTTTTATTATGTATTTTAGTTGGAATAATGACCTTTGTTATACTCTTTTTCTATGGGGTTGAATTTCCGGTAATCTTATCCATATTAAATGCTGCATTTAATGTCATACCATATTTTGGACCTATCTTTGGCGCTTTGCCTGCAGTATTTATAGCTGTGTTGAAATCCCCTATGGATGGTGTTTGGGTTGGAGTTTGGTTATGGGTACTTCAGCAAATAGAAGGGAATATAATATCTCCTAAATTCACAGGAGATAGCGTTAATATGCATCCCCTAATTGTAATAATATTATTGATAGTAGGAGGAAAGGTGGCAGGGTTTTGGGGCATGGTTTTGGCAGTTCCTTTAGGTGTAATAATTAAAGTAGTGTATGAAGACTTAAATTACTATTTATTTTAATTAAATATTGACAATATATGAAAATTTAATTATAATTTCATCATATAAGAATATGAATATGAAAAGACAATGATAAGAATTAGTAATCAAATTGAATCATTCAGAGAGGAAGTGGCGGGTGTAAACTTCTTGGTGAAATTGATGAAAGCTGTTCTTTGAGTCATATTAATTTTAAGAGACAATGAATTTTAGAATTTAT
>JACMJL010000249.1 GCA_014380625.1 Clostridiaceae bacterium | reverse complement strand
GAAGAACGAGTTGGTGATGTATCAAATGTAGTATTTACAAATGGCGTTATTGCTAGGGATAATGGAGAGGTATTTATATATTATGCCTCTTGCGACACTAGAATTCATGTAGCAACTACTACAATAGATTTACTATTAGAGTATGCCTTTACAACACCTTCTGATCCACTACGTTCTTGTGAGTGCGTACAGCAACGTATAGAATTAATTAAAAGAAATCAAAAAGGGGGATTTTGTAATGAGTAATTCCACTATAATAGGAGACGCATTACCTAATATACCCTGGCAGGATAAACCAACTGGCTTTGAGGGTATAATTTGGAGGCATGATGCTAATCCAATAATAAATTGGAATCCTACTAAAAAATCTGCCAGAATATTTAATAGTGCAGTTGTTTGTCATGGGGACGGGTACCTTGGCATTTTCAGAGCAGATCATAAAAGTGGAAGACCGCAGCTTCATTTAGGTCGCAGTAAAGATGCGCTTTCTTGGGATATAGAAGAGGAAGAAATTCATTGGGTTGATGAGCAGGGTAAACCATATCAACCCAGTTATTCCTATGATCCAAGATTAGTAGAAATAGAAGGAACTTATTATATTATTTGGTGTACGGATTTTGGTGGTGCAGCCTTAGGTGTTGGTAGTACTAAAGATTTTAAAACCTTTGTGCGCTTAGAAAATCCTTTTATCCCTTTTAATAGAAATGGTGTTCTTTTTCCTAAAAAGATTAATGGTAACTTTATAATGCTTAGTCGTCCTAGTGATAGTGGACACACTCCTTTTGGTGATATATTTTTAAGCGAAAGTCCTGACTTAGTATATTGGGGGAAACATAGAAGAGTTATGACTAGTGGTGGTTCAGGCTGGTGGCAGTCATTAAAAATTGGAGCAGGAGCAGTACCTATTGAAACTTCAGAAGGCTGGTTATTATTCTATCATGGGGTAACTGGAACTTGTAATGGCTTTGTGTACAGCTTCGGTGCGGCACTTCTGGATTTAGAGTGCCCTTCAAAGGTGTTATATAGAACTAGAGATTATATTCTTACTCCTGAGATGCCTTATGAAACTACAGGTTTTGTACCTAATGTAACCTTTCCTTGTGCTACACTACAGGATGCAGCTACTGGAAGAATTACTATCTATTATGGTGCTGCGGATACTTATGTTGCAGTTGCATATACACAGGTAGATGAATTAATAAGTTATATAAAGAACAATTCAGAGTTAGTATCTGGAGATGAAGAGGAATATAGATAAAGTAAATTAATAAAAGTAAAAAAGGATAATAAGGCATAAGCCCATTGTCCTTTTTACTGTTTTAAAATATAAATAAAGGAGAATTTAAAAATGATAATTGAGGAAAATGAGAGAATATTATTTCAAGGTGATAGTGTTACAGATGTTGGAAGGATTAGATACGAGTCAGACAACCTTGGCTTTGGCTATCCAATGATGGTGGCCTCTTGGTTTGCTGCTCAATATCCAGAGAAAAATGTTGTTTTTTTAAATAGAGGTATCAGTGGCAATAGGGTAAGGGACTTAGAACTCAGATGGAAAGAGGATTGCCTAGATTTAAAGCCTACTATGGTATCCATACTTATTGGTATAAATGACTGTTGGAGAAGATTTGATAACAACGAACCCACTACCGCAGATGAATTTGAAGCTACCTATAGAATTTTATTAGATAAAATTAAAAAGCAAGGCATTAAGAAGATCATCCTGCTTGAACCCTTTGTTCTTCCTGTGACAGAAGATCGCAGGGCATGGAGAGAAGACTTAGACCCTAAAATTAATGTTATCAGAGAATTAGCAAGGGAATATGGGGGACGGTTAATACCTTTAGACGGAATCTTTAATGCAATCTCGGTGTTTAAACCTTCAAGTTTTTGGACTAGTGATGGGGTACATCCTACCAATGCAGGTCACGGACTTATTGCTAAAGAATGGTTAAAAACTATAAAGAATTAACAACTTACATAAAACTTCTGAATAAAATTAGAAAATTATCTGAGGAATCAAGGTACATCCTTAAAATTAACTACTACATTAATAATCTCCGAATCAGTACCTACTCTGATTGGAGGTCCCCAGGTCCCATAACCGGAAGAAACAATAAAATTGCTATTTCCTTTTTTAAGAAAACCCCAATCTTTCTCAAAGATTAAATGTGTTACCAAGTTGTTAGGGAAATACTGTCCTGAATGAGTATGACCGGAAAATTGAAGATCAATATTATTTTTCTCGCCTTCTTCAAGATGAGAAGGTTGATGGTCCATTACTATAATTGGAAGACTTTTATCTGTACTGACAAGGAGTTCGGCTAAAGTTTTTCTGGCGTCTCCACCTCTTGATGAGGAGAGATCATTTCTACCAAGAATATAAAAACTGTCTGCAATTTTAACTGTTTCATCAATGAGACAGTTAATTCCTGCCTTTTTGTATTCACTTTCCGTTTCTTTAATATTCCCCCCAATATATTCATGGTTTCCAAGTACACTATAAACTCCATATTTGGACTTTATCTTCAAAAATTCTTGACCCATACTATATTTTTTAAAAGGTTCAATACTATTATCTATAATATCACCTGCGAGAAGGACTATATCAGGATTTAGGCTATTTATTTCATTAACCATCTTAGTTAGTCTACTAGTACCGATTATTTCTCCTAAATGAATATCTGAAACCATAACAATATTAAGTTCCTTAATTGAGCCAGCTTTTTTAGCTATGGTCAATTGTTGCTTTACTATTTTTGTATCTTTAGAGTGGTATGTTCCATAAACAAGGATACCAATTACAAATAAGAGGATAAATAAGTTTAGAGAAACAGCTTTATTAGAATTTATACCTTGTGAGACTCCGGAAAGTTTTACCAAAAAACTGAAGATATCAATTAGTATATATATGATTATAAAGAATTCAAAAGCAGCAATCCAATAGCTCCCCACAATTTCAAAAAATTGGGCTACTGATTCTGGCATGAACCTTCTACCAACTTGTCCTAGGATAAATGAGCAAGCAATAATTATAAATATAGACCAATAAATATATTTATTTGGTAGGGGGAGTATAGTATTAAAGAAATAATAGCCTTTAAGGCCTATGTAAAAGTTTAAAATTATAAATAAAATAAGTGCTACAGCTACAGCAACAAAAATCATAAAATCACTCCTTATATTTTGGATGGTTATATTATACCAAAACTATCGGATTTCATAAAGTTTTTCACCGATAATTTTGAAATAATGCTTTATGATAAACACAAGTAATTGCTAAATTACATATGGTATTTAATAAATATATTGGTGTTTTAATATTGATTTATCAATAAAAGTTAAGAAATTCAAGGAAATCGTAAATATGCAATGAAAGTAAAATGAAGGATTGACACCATAATTATTCATGGGTAGAATTAATGTTAAATTGTTGAATAAGCAAATAGAATAAAAAAGGAGGTAGAAAATTGGAAGGTTTAAACACAGGGGATATTTCATTCCTAATTTTTTCAACGGCACTTGTTATGTTCATGGTTCCAGGTCTTGCGTTATTTTATGGCGGCCTTGTAAAAAGCAAAAATGTACTAAGCACAATTATGCATAGTTATGCTGCATTATTTATTATTTCCATACAGTGGATAGTAATAGGGTATTCTTTAACTTTTAGTTCGGATATAAAAGGTATTATAGGTGATTTAAATTGGGCATTTTTAAATAATTTTGATTTTTTTACTGCTAATGCAAAATATGCAGATTCAGTACCGCACTTATTGTTTGTAATATTTCAAATGATGTTTGCAATTATAACTATTGCAGTAGTTTCTGGATCCTTTGCCGAAAGAATGAGATTTCCTGCATTTCTTGTTTTTGCACTATTATGGAGTACTTTGGTTTATGATCCAATAGCACATTGGGTGTGGTCAAGCTCTGGTTGGCTTAATCGTTTAGGAGTTTTAGACTTTGCTGGAGGAAATGTTGTTGAAATAAATTCCGGAGTTTCTGGTCTTGTGACAGCCTTATTTTTAGGTAAACGAAAAAGAACTAAGCCTGAACCACACCACATTCCAATGGCCATTTTAGGCGGTGGAATTCTTTGGTTTGGTTGGTTTGGTTTTAATGCAGGCAGTGCACTACATGCTAATGGAGTGGCAGTTGTAGCCTTACTTAATACTAATACCTCAGCAGCTGCAGGTGCTATAGGTTGGGTTATCTGTGAATGGTTAATAACAAAAAAACCCACTGTGCTTGGTGCAATGGGTGGAGCAATTGCAGGACTTGTTGCAATAACCCAAGGAGCGGGTTTTGTAACACCTATGGCCGCAATACCCATTGGATTAATCGGCGGTATAGCTAGTTACTTTGCCATTGGGTTTATGAAAGTTAAACTAGGTTATGATGATGCTCTTGACGCTTTTGGATGTCATGGTATAGGTGGAATATGGGGAGCAATAGCCACAGGCATCTTTGCTACAACCTTAGTAAATAAAAATGGTAATAATGGATTGTTATATGGAAACCCAGGTCTTTTAGGTGTCCATCTGCTGGCAATTTTTTCATGTGCCTTATATGCAGGTGTAATGACTTTTTTAATTTTAAAGGTTATGAGTCTATTCATGAAAATTAGAACTGATAAGGATCAAGAAAGTGTTGGATTGGATGTTTCTTTACATGGTGAAGAAGCATATAATGGATTTAATATTTAATTCTTTTGTGATATGATAGACATATGAGATTAAAGGACAAGGGAGGAAAAAAATATGGGGAATAAAATAACAAAGATTGAAATTATTATGAATTCTAGTAAGTTTGAAGAACTCAAAGAAGAAATGAATAAAATTGGAGTTACAGGAATGACAGTTTCCAATGTTATGGGATGTGGACTTCAAAAAGGTCACAAGGAGTATTACAGAGGAGTTGCTGTAGAAATTAATCTTTTACCTAAATTAAAGGTTGAAATTGTGGTTTGTGAAGTGCCAGTTGAAGCAGTTATTGAGTCTGCTACAAAGATTCTTAGGACTGGGAACATTGGTGATGGTAAAATATTCATCTATGAAGTTACTGATGCCCTTCGTATAAGAACTGGAGAACGTGGTGAAGCTGCTATAATTGATCCTAAACCGGTAAAGAAGTAGTTAAGAAAAAGAGCTATATTGCGCTAGAAACAATTTTCTAGAGTGATGTAACTCTTTTTTATTTATAAGATAACCCATATATTTCAGTATATGACAATATAGTAAGTTTAATAAGTTAATTACCAGTAATACCTCGAAAAAAAGAGGGAAATGCGAATTAATGTAGAATAAATAAAGAGGAATATACATTATTCAAAAGG
>JACMJL010000248.1 GCA_014380625.1 Clostridiaceae bacterium | reverse complement strand
TTAGTAAGCCTAAAAAAATCAGTAAAATATGAGCAAGTTAAAGAATTATCAGCCACTGAAATCATGAGAGACGACTACAAAGATATAGATGCTTCTAAAATTTTAAAATATGAAGGTGGAGTTCAAGTAATTGATAAAAATTACAAAATGGTTTTTTCAAGAGGAATAAATCCAGTGAATGTAATGCAATTTAGTAAGAGTCAGTTTACAGAATTTTTAACTAGTAGTGGTAGAAATCAAGAAGATTACTATTATAGTGTGAAATATAATGACAAGAGTGATTTTTGGTTGATAATCGTCATCCCTCACAAAAGTCAATTTCTTAATGGTATTTTTTTTAACAGAGCTGGGATTCCAATAGCTATAGATAACTTTATATTTATTATGTTTATAGGGGTTTTAATCAATATTACTTCTTTAATACTAGGCCTTATAATCTACTCAAGAGTAACCTCCAATAATTTTGTAAAACCTCTAAAGAAGTTATTAAGCGGGGTGACGAGAATCGCAGGGGGAGACTACTCTGCAAGAGTTGAGCTAAAATCTAAAAATGAATTTGGAGACCTTAAGGATGCCTTCAACATAATGGCAGAAAAAATTGAAATTGAAAAGAACCTAAAAGAAAGATCTCAAGATAATAGGAGAAAACTGATACTAGATATATCTCATGATTTAAAAAATCCACTTTCAAGTATAATGGGATACTCGGATCTACTAATGAATAATAAGGATATATCTGAAGAAGAAAGAGATAAGTTTTTAAAAATAATAATAAATAATAGCTCCAGAGCCAATAGCTTAATAGGGGATTTGTTTGAACTTTCTAAGATGGAGAGCTCGGACTTTAAACTTAAGCTGAAAAGTGTAGATATTTGTGAATATTTAAGAGAGCTTATAGCTTCCTTAATACCTCAGATAGAAGAGTCGGGCTTCAAATATTGTTTTGAAATACCAGAAGAGAAAAGGTTTGTACTTATTGATGAGAAACAAATGGATAGAGCACTACTAAACATTCTTAATAACGCTTTGAAATATAATAAACCAGGTACAGAAATAAAGATAGTATTAAAGAAACTTTTTAACAAAGTAGTTATAGAGATTCAGGACAATGGAATTGGGCTCCCTAAGGTACTATCAGAAGAAATATTTGAACCCTTTAAAAGGGTGGATAGCGCAAGAAACTCTCAAACAGGTGGTACAGGCTTAGGGCTTGCTATTACTAAAACAATAATTGAAAAGCATTATGGACATATAAGCCTTAAAACTGATATAGGAGAAGGTTGTAAATTTATTATAGAGTTAGAATAGACTAAGGGAATGTCTCAAAATAAAACTAATTATTTTGAGACATTCCCTTTTATTATTTAAGGTAGATTTAAGATTAACGCAGGGTCGATTTAAGATTCATTTGATATTATATTGAGATAGACTCGAAAAGTAAAATATATTAATGAGTTCGAAAGGAGTTATTATGCTTTTAAAATTAGACAAACTTTCAAAAGAATATACTATTGAAAAAAAGAAAAGTTTTAGCGCTCTTAGCAACGTCAATCTTAATTTTGAAAAGGGAGAATTTGTTTCAATTCTAGGCCCTTCAGGTTGTGGAAAATCAACACTCTTAAATATAATCGCGGGATTGGATCAACCTACAACAGGTGATTTAATCATAGAGGGGAAATCCACTAAAAAGTATAAAAAAAGGAATTGGGATTTATATCGTAAAAACAATATTGGTTTTGTTTTTCAATCCTTTAATTTAATAGAACATTTATCTGCACTTGAAAATGTGGAAATTGTTATGAATTTAATTGGACTACCTAAAAAACAGCGTATTGAACGTGCAAAGGATTTATTAAAACAAGTTGGTTTAGAAACACATATGGACCATAAACCAGGGGAATTGTCAGGAGGACAAAAGCAACGGGTAGCTATAGCAAGGGCATTAGCAAATGATCCTGATATAATATTGGCAGATGAGCCAACTGGAGCCTTAGATAAGAAAACTGGAATTCAAATCATGCAACTTATAAAAGAAGTTGCCCAGGATAAGTTGATTATTATGGTTACTCACAACCGTGAGTTAGCTTATGAATACTCTACTCGTGTTGTAGCTATTCTAGATGGAAAGATTCTAAAGGATGAGAACATTAATGAATCTGAAAAAAATAGTCTGAAATCAGAACTTAAAAAGAAAGATGGTAAAATGTCCTTTGGAGATGCCATGAAACTATCTCTCAGAAACATTAAACAGAAGATGGGGCGTATAGTAGTAACAACTATTGCTGGTTCCATTGGAATAGCTGGTATCCTATTAGTAATCGGCCTAAGTAATGGAGCAACTGATTATATAGATGTTCAAACAAATTCTTTTGCAAGTGCCAACATAATACAAACATCTATGAGGTTTAAGGATGTAGCTTTGCAAAAAACGGATTATCCAAAGGATATAAAGGTTTATGACAGTATTAAGAAAAATCCTGAGGTATTAAAGGTTAGAGAAAACTTAGGTGTTAAGGATATTGCTTCCTATGAAGTAAATAATGAGACACTAAAGGATATAACTTTTAATTCTTTAGCAGGTGAAAAATATCTTTTAAACATAGAGCATGCACTAAAAGGTAGGGCACCCAAAGACGATAAAAATGAATTATTAGTAAATAAGGATATGGCTAAAAAAATCATTGAGAAGTATGGTTTAAATCCAGATAAAGATGATTATACAAAAGCTATTGGAAAGAAAATCAAGGTAGTAATTCAAGAGAAAAGCACAGATCCTATCACGGCAGCACTAGTTTTAGGTAAAAAGTATACTCAGGACTTCGAAGTTGTTGGAGTTGTAGATGAAATCGCCTTAAGTTCCTCGTCAGTATATTATTCTTATGATGCAGTTGATGCATGGCTTAAAAAGGATGGATATT
The DNA here is from genome assembly GCA_014380625.1 of Clostridiaceae bacterium. Lineage (GTDB taxonomy): Bacteria > Bacillota > Clostridia > Clostridiales > Clostridiaceae > JACMJL01. The sequence continues at coordinate 5,196 of JACMJL010000248.1, read as the reverse complement.
TTGCAGGAAAAGAGAACCGAGTAGTCAATGCGGAAGTAGTTATAAAAGATGTTCATAACAATGAAAAGGTATTAAACTATATTAATGCTAAGGAAAATGGCGGTATTGGTGGAGAAAAAATGACAGAAGCAAAGGGCTTCTACGCAACCTCGCAAATAGTTATGGTTAAAAGTCTTATGACAACTTTAATTAATTTAGCCCAAGCAGTTATGATTGTATTTATTTCAGTGGCCTTAGTGGTTTCAGCAATTTTAATAGGTATAGTAATTTTTTCAAGTGTACTTGAACGTAAAAAAGAAATAGGTATTTTAAAAGCAGTAGGAGCAAGAAATAAAGATATTGCTCGTATTTTTAGAGCTGAGTCTGCTTTAATTGGTCTTTTTGCAGGAGTCACGGGAGTTGTAGCAGCCTTTATAATACAGCCAATTGCAAACCAAATAATCAATAATGTTTTAAATATTAATGCAGATAACATTGTAAATATTCCACTAACAGGTATTCCATTTACTGATATTCAAATTCCCTTTGTAACTGTTATTAGTCTAATTTTTATAAGTATCTTAGTGGCAGTTCTAGCAGGACACTTTCCATCTAGAAGAGCAACTAAAATTCAAGTTGTTGACGCATTACGTGATGAATAGGAGGAGGAGCAAATGTTACAGATAAAAAATTTAAGAAAAACATATAAAATCGGTAAACACCAGGTTATTGCATTAGATAATGTTTCTTTTGATTTACCTAATGGAAAATTAGTGGCAATTGTTGGACCTTCCGGCTGTGGAAAAACAACAATGATGAATTTAATAGGAGCCTTAGATGGTGATTTTGAAGGTGATGTTGTTGTTAATGGAAAATCTTTAAAAGAAGCGGGCGGAAAAGACCTAGATACCTATAGAAAAAATACAGTTGGCTTTATTTTTCAACAGTTTAACTTGCTTAATTCACAAACTTCGCTTCAAAATGTTGAATTGGCCTTAGATCTGTCAGGAATCTCTAAACAAGAGAAAACAAAAAAAGCAAAAAGCCTCTTAGAGGGAGTTGGACTTTCAGATCAAATGAAAAAGAAGGTAAACAAGTTATCCGGAGGACAACGTCAACGTGTAGCTATTGCTCGTGCCCTTGCTAATGATCCGGAAATAATTTTAGCTGATGAACCAACAGGAGCCTTAGATGTTAAAACTGGGGAACAAGTTATGGAATTACTTAAGGAAATTTCAAAGGAAAAACTTGTATTAATGGTTACCCATGCACCGGAACTAGCAGAAACTTATGCAGATTTAATTGTAAAAATGGAAGATGGAAAATTGATTTCCATTGAAGAAAATATATCCACAGTGTCTACTGCTGTGTCTAAGATAGACAAAATAGAAACAAAATCAAAAATGTCTTTTTTAGCAGCCTTAAAAATGTCCATGAGGAATGCTTGGCTAAAAAAAGGACGTACAATAGCAACAGCACTAGGTACTTCTATCGGTATTTGTGGGATTTCCTTAGCCATTGCCATTACTTCAGGTACTACTCATACTGTTACTAATCAGATTAATGGAATATTTCCAGCTAATGCAATAACCGTAAGTCTAAAAGAAAATGCTGGGAAGCCTCTTAGAGATGTTAAGCCTTTAAAGTATAGTGATATAAGCGAAACTATGTCTTTAAATAAAAATTTATATGATTATATCTTTGCCATTGGAGGAAAAGGAATTCCTGTTGATACCTTCTATTCTTTAGATCAAAGTATAATTAAAGATGAAAAATTAGTGACTAAAATGTCAGAGCAAGCTACAAGAGAAAAGTTGATTATGATGATGGCTCCAGGTATACTAGAGGATGTTAAAAATGATCTTCAATACGGTACCCTTCCAAAGAAAGATTCCACAAATGAAGTTGTTATTTCACTTTCTACTGCTAAGAATTTAGAAAAAAATGGCGGTGAGCTTAAAGACTTAATTGGTAAAGATATTTACGTTAGATATTTTAAACAGGGTGCTAATCCTGATAATGACCAAAGTGGTATACCTGAGGTACCAATCGTTAAAACCTGGAAAATAGCTGGTATTGCTAATACTACAACTTTAATACCTACTTATTATATTTCTGGTGATTGGTTGATTAATTTCTATCAAAAAGAATTTAAAATAGATAAAACAACTTTAGAAGGTAATGCTTTAGTTGTATATTCAAAAAATACTAAAGACTTAGAGGAGGAGTTACAAAAATTAAATGACTCTCAAAGTAAATATAAATTGGAATTAGCTGCGAAAACTATATCCTCGCAGGTTGAGGGAGCAATGAATCAAATACGATATGCACTAATGGGTTTTGCTGGAGTGTCTATTGTAGTAGCTGCACTTATGATATCTATTGTTGTATATATTTCAGTACTTGAAAGAATTAATGAGATAGGTATACTCCGTGCTGTAGGTGCAAGAAAGAGAGATATTTTAAATATTTTCGTTGCAGAATCTTTCATTATTGGGGTATTATCAGCAGGTATAGGATTAATTTTTACCTTAGGTATATCCAAACTCATTAATTCAGCAGTGTATAGTTTCTTACAGAATATTTCTTCCAATGCTCCTTATATGGAGGTAGCTAAATTACCACTTTCAGATGCTGGTATGATTTTATTATTCTGTGTAGTTTTAAGTATGATTTCAGGTTTCTATCCAGCTTTAAAGGCTTCAAGGATGGATCCTATAGATGCATTACGTCGTAGGTAAGATAGAAATAAAGTTTCTTTTATTAAGAACTAAACGAATTCAAAAGAGTAAGGGACTGTCTCCAAATAATTAATTTTATTTTGAGACAGTCCCTTTCTATGGCTTTAATATAGGTATTACATAATAAATACAAACATTGGGGAAAGTAATTCTTGGAGGTGATATAATGCAACAAAGACGTAGAAATGCTGCAGATATAGGAATTGCTATAAACAATAATGAAAGGTTAGCTATTGCTGAATCCTTAAACTTGATACAGGCGGATAACTTAATTAATAACAAGGATATCGTTGTAATAACCCCTAATTGGGTTCAGTTCAATGATCCTAAAACTGGAGATATAGTAGGAACTGAAAGTTTACGTGAGGTAATACAGTTTGCGAAAAAAAACAACCCGTCGCGAATTGTTGTGGCAACAGGATCTGCGGGAAAAAGTACTCTTGAAATAATGAAAACCGTTGGGTATGAAAAAGTTATAAAGGAAGAACAAATAGAATTTGTAGATTTAAATCATGGACCATTTACAAGAATTCAATTGAATCATAAGGTGCCTAATGCTACTAATTTAAATAAGTTATATGAGGATATGACCTTCTTAATTTCTTTTTCTCAATTGAAAATCCATGAAGTAGCAACGATGAGTGCGGGTATAAAAAATATCGCAATGGGATGGCCACCAACTGAAGAACATGGTCATCCAAAGAAAAACCTTGGTATTCATGATGACATACATGGCTTTATTCGTGCTATGGCAGAAAAGATAAAAATCGATTTATCAATTGTAAGTAGCAATCCAGCTATGGTAGGTACGGGTCCTCATGGTGGAGTGGCTAGACATACAGGAATTGTGGTTAGCGGTACTGACCCTGTGGCAGTAGATACTATTGCTGCTGGTTTTCTAGGCTTCAAGGCTGAGGCTATTCGATACTTATGGGATTTAAAAAATATGAATATAGGTATTGGTGCTGTAGAAGAAATGAATATTCAGGGAATTCCAATTGCTACTGCAGAAAAAGCCTTTAGTATGGCCGTATATGGACAGGAGTTCTCCGTGTACAAATAGTAAGATGAGGTAAATACTTCATCTTTTTTTCTTGCTCCTTATATAATTAATGGGAATAAAGCCAAACAAAAATTAAAGAAAGTTTTAAGAGAAACATAGAATTATATCGAAATATGAAGTATACTAAATCAGTAAAACTAAAAAAAAGGTGGTTTATTATGTTTAAAAGATTAAAAAGTATTCAGACACAATTTTTGACAGTTTCTATAGTTATCATTTTAATTACTTTAATTTCTGTTGGAGGTATTGTCAGCACTCAAATAAATAAGCAAGCTACAAATGATTATTTAAGTAATTCTAACGAACAGATGAATATAGTGGATCGTTCGATTAACAACTTTTATAATCAGATAGATAAGGACATCAATATGATGGCTACGGATTCATTAGTAATGAAATTGGACAAGAGTATAACATCATATGCAAACAACAATGAAAAAGTTAAAATGACTCCATCAAAAAATGGTGGATTAGAGCAACAAACTTTTGAAGTTTTTAAGCATTATGCGGATAACCATCCAGGTACCATGTATGTTTATTATGGAACAGAAACAGGGGCCTATCTTCAATGGCCTGAAACAGAAGTACCAGCAAACTATGATTCTCCAACAAAAAGTTGGTATAAAACAGGATTAAGTGGAAATGGGTCCATAGTAAGAACAGATCCATATGTGGATAGTATAAGTCATGCAATGATTACAAGTAATGTACGGTCATTTAAAGATGCAAATGGAAAGTTATTAGGGGTAATAGGTATTGATGTTCAGCAATCCGTTATTAGTGATATGTTAAGTAAAATGAAAATAGGTAAAACAGGATTCTCTATAATAGTGCATAAGACAGGAGTTATTCTGGCAGACGGAAATGATCCGAAAAATAACTTTAAAAAAATAGATGAGCTAAAAATAGATGGTTTGAAAAATATACTTTCAGAAGATAGTAAGCCTTTTGATGTAAAAATTAATGGGACAAAGTATGTAGTAAATCCACATAAAGTTAGTGGCACAGATTGGGTTTTAGCATCTTTTATGACAGATAAGGAGTTGACATTAGGTGCTAGCAAAATAAGGACTCAAATTATATTTATTTCTATAATAATGCTCTTTATCACAATTATATTAATTACATTTAGTACAAAGTTTATAACTACACCTATAAAAAAATCTTCTGAATACTTAGAAGTCATAGCAGGTGGAGATTTCTCCCAGGAGATTGATCCTAAATATTTAGTAAGAAAAGATGAGATAGGAACAATTGCAAATGGCATTAATAATATGAAAAACTCATTAAAGCATTTGGTTGGCAGTATTGTAAATGAATCCTTAGCTATAGAAAACGAAGTAACTAACTCAATTAAAAATGTTAATATATTAAATACCAATTTAACTGACATCTCAGCTACTACAGAAGAAT
>JACMJL010000247.1 GCA_014380625.1 Clostridiaceae bacterium | reverse complement strand
TAAATCTTTTTTAGGATCAAAAAAATTAATTGATCTTCTTTCTTCAAAAATTTGTTTTGAACTCATATCTGTTAACTCCTTGTATGCTATATTCATAATTTAATTATATGAATATATATTTATTTTAGAATATGGTAGTTTTCATTTAATAGAAGATTGATTAAATTTAAATAACTTGCAAATAATTTACAGTGCTACCTCTTAGGAATATTTAATTTAGCATATCTAAAAAGACTGCACTTAGTAAAATGCAGTCTTTTTTATTTAATATTATTATCGGTTAACTGTAGCTCCTTTATCTCCCATTTCAAGAGGGTCATACTACTTTTATATTCTTCTATTTGATTTATTAAATGATAAACATCATTTTGGCAAGTATTTATTGTATAATCAATGTCATTCATCCTTATGATCATCTTATAAATTTCATCCTCAATTAATTGCATTTTTTCTTTTAAATCTTTCAAGGAGTCTCTGATTACCATTATTAGTTTGGTATTTTTACTGATAATTTCACCACATTTACTAACTAAATACATATAAGGTTGAGTACCGCATTCTTTACAGAAAGCCTCCCAATATATTATTTTATCATCTTCGATGATATTAGCTTTAAAAATATCATTAGTACAGTTTCCACAAATTGAGCTTAGTGTTTCGTATTCATCGCAACTTACAGATTCAACAACTTGGCCACATTGGACACATCTGTAATTTATGCGGCCAGATTTTGGATCTATTTTAAACTCTAATGAACCACACTTGCAATTAGCTTCTCTTTTCAAGTCGCTACCTCCAATAATACATAGTCTGAACATTTTAAATATATTATATTTATTTCATTATTAGAACTGTACTAGCCATGACTAAAGTAGGCCTGCATTAAAGATAAATATTATAAAATTTGTTGTTTTTTAATATAAGAAAAACAACAGGAATAAAGCTATAGGTTGTTCTAATATCCTTATAAATATGGACAATATTAACTAAACATACCAATCGAACATTCAATGATAAATATGGTCTTTGCCTGGTTGTTCTGGAGGGGTGTTGGGATTAAGGAGAGTACCAAATGGTTATAGGGTATATTTAATAGACTAATACAAATAATATTCAGGATATGAAGCTATTAGATGACAACGATATATTGTAATAGGTTAATTTAATAAGATGTAAAGGAGAGAAAACCATGGGAAAAGATTCTTATAAGAAAATTAAGCAAACTACTGAAGCAATAAAAATACATAGCTTAAATATTGGTTTGCTTAAGAGTTTATTGTCAGAAATAAAGGCGGATTCATGTAGGATACAAAATAAAATATCCAATTCTAATGTAATAACATTAGAAGAACTTGAAAAATTAAAAAAACAGGAAAATTTATTTAGACTCTATGCTAATGAGAAAAAAAGTTCTCTATTAGAATTTGAAAATCAGCTAAAATTGGAACAGGAGAAACTTAATTATTTACAACAGTAAATGGTGGTTTTCCCTTTAATATCATAGTGTAATAAATCTTAAATAGTACAAACTTATATTACAATAATAATTAAATCTATAGGAGGAATTTAGAATGGCAAACAGAACGAATAGAACATTAGTACCAGAAGCAAAACATGGGTTAGATAAATTTAAACTTGAAGTAGCTAGCTCACTAGGTATCACTAACTACGAAGCCATAGATAAAGGAAATTTACCTTCTAGAGATAACGGCTCAGTAGGTGGAGAGATGGTAAAGAGAATGGTTGCTGACTACGAAAATAGGATAAAATAAATCTATTAATAAATGTACTTAGATTTATATACCTCATAAAGTATTTATGAAGACTGAGTTTATCTTAAAGTAAACTCAGTTTTATGTTTACTAAAATTAATAAACATTAGAAAGTAATTATTCAGTTGCATCAACTTCAAAGTTATTACATAAAGAATCAGATTTTAAATTATGTAGTTTATTTTCATATAATTTAAGAGTTGCTTGAAACTCTAAGATAAGTGTTTTTTTAAGATTAGTATAATAAATTAGTCTGTTATTAGTAATTGTTAATTCTTCAAGCTTATTTGGAGCAAGCGAATTAATACTAGTAATCTTACTTTGCATTGTAGCTGTTTTATCATTCAACTCCTGCAATTTTCTTTCTTGGTTTTGAATATTTAATTTGCAAACTCTTACTGATTCTTCTACTTTATATATTTCATTTTCTAATGAGTAACCTCTCAAAACAAATCCTCCTACAAACTGATGAAATTATATTTTATGTAACAG
>JACMJL010000246.1 GCA_014380625.1 Clostridiaceae bacterium | reverse complement strand
GAAGTTAACACAAAATATTTACAACCTAAACTAAATTCAACACTTAAGGTAAACTTTTTATCTTGGGCAGACTGGACTACAAAATATCCACTAGTATTAGCGGGTGGTGACCCGGTAGATTTAATGTTTACTTCATCTTGGGCCTTTTATCCACAAGAATCCAGTAAGGGAGCTTTTAGAGAGTTAACAATGGATTGGATTGAACAATGGATGCCACAAACATTTGTGTCTCAAGTACCTGCATCATGGGATCAAATCTCATTAGATGGTAAGATTTTTGCAGTACCTAGAAATGCTGCAGGATTAGAGTACAAAAACCTTGTTATGGTTAGAGGAGATTTGCGTGAAAAATATGGATTACCAGAAATTAGTAGTTGGGATACCTTTAAACAATATCTATATACAATAGCTGAAAAAGATACCACTGAAGCATATGCAGCTGCTGGAGCTGCAAATGAAATGTTCTATCTCTGGAAGGCTAATAAAATGGCTATGGAAGTAGCTAACGGATTTGATTTCCAATTTATACATAACAATAGCAATGCGGCACCAAAACCTGAAGATATTTATTATTGGCCAACATCTGATATGTATAAGGAATTTGCGCTAGAAATGGCAGACTTTGCAAAGCATAATGTATGGTCAAAAAATGCAATTAACAATTCTGTAGCTCTTCAAGATTCATTCGTGCAAGGTACAAGTGCTTCACTTATATGGAATGGTAATATGTTTAAATATGGAAAGATGTTAGAAGATTCAGGAATAGGAACTTATGAAGCCTATGATGTAACACCGAATGTTAATTTTACAAGATCTCCTTATTCTGGTGATGCAATGGCAATTGCATCAAACTCTAAAAATCCAGAACGAGCAGCTTTGGTGTTAGATTACATAAAAAATGAACCAGCACTCAATTTACTTATGATTGGCGGTATTGAAGGTAAACACTATACATTAAACGAAGCAGGCTTAAGAGCGGTTGGACCAGAAGCAGAAAACTACAATTTTGATGCTTATGGGTGGGCTTTCCGTACAGAAACTATACCAAAGGCTTCAGATCTAGATCCAAGAGAAGTTGCTTTCACGGAATCTGTGCAAGATAATATTTTCGCAACACCAATTGACGGTTTTACATTCAATGCAGTTCCAGTACAAACAGAATTATCTCTCTTAAATTCCTTAGTTGGGGAATATAATAGTGCATTTCAATTAGGTTTATTTGGAGACGATACGGAAGCTACCATTGAAGAATTTAGAAGTAAGATAAATGAAACAGGAGTACTTGAAGTTGTTCAAGCAGAATTGCTTAAACAATATGAAGCTTACTGCGTAAAGAAAGGTATTACTTACTAAAAAACTTATCATAAGACCTCTGTTTATAACAGGGGTCTTATATTTTGAAGTGAGTTATCTCACGCCCCTTTACATTATGGAACCTTATGCGTACGAAAGGTAGAACATGATTCTAGAGGATTAAAATATAGCACCCTATTAAAGGAGTATTTTTAATATGAAAACAAAAAAAATTCACGAATTTATAGAAGAAGGAAATTCATGTCTCATAAAAAG
>JACMJL010000030.1 GCA_014380625.1 Clostridiaceae bacterium | reverse complement strand
CAAAATATTTTATAACAAAGTTTATTTTTCAGGGTTATATCTAAGTGAAGTTTTTAATAGTGATTGTTGAAGTATATTAAGTGTAATATTACAAGGAAGGTTAAAGGTTTGGTATAAATAAGTGGATATTTATTATTTAATAAACTAAGAACAAAAATTCGTCTACGTAAAAGAAAATAAAAATTTAATAAAAATTTGAAAATGAGCATATATTTTTAACTTTTTTTAGGAATTGTACTTTAAACAAAAACTCTCTTATAATAATCCTATAAAAATATATTTGTACTTAATCAATTAGGTTTTAGAGATAACCATAATAGAGAGAGAGAACTCTCTCTTTTGTTTGAGTTTGATGATGGCTCTGAATGAACGCTGTCCTAATGCTTGACACATGCTAATCGAACGTCATCTTTACTTAGAGTTTAGATGAAGTGGTGTACAGGTGAGTAAATACCTATCTAGTTGCCTTAAAGTAAGAGCAAAAATCTCTTATAACACCTATATATGAGTAGGAAAAGATTTATGAACATTTCGCTTTAAGATATTGGATATAGTACCGGTGGAGTAATAACAAAAAGTTAGCTCGAAGTACTGGAAGTCGTGACTGAAAGGTCGATCGATCACACTGGGCCTGAAAAAATCCCAGAACGTATAGTACAGCAGTGGGGGATATTGGTCAATAGTCGAAAGGCTGAACCAGCAACTTGGAAGAAGTAAAAGCGAGATTACGCCGAATATAATTCTAAATAAAAAGTGATACTGACAATTTTTATTTATTAGTCTTGACCAAACTACGTGCCAGCAGTCGCGGTAACACGCAGAAGACAAGTGCTATTCATCTTTATTAGGTTTAAAGGGTACCTAGACGGATAATCAAGCCATATAAAGGGACTAATTTTCTAGAGTTTTATGGAAGAATCCTGAATTGCTGGAGGAAAGTCAACATTTTCTGATACCAGTGAGACAGGTAACAGCGAAGGCGCGATTCTATGTAATAACTGACGTTGAGGAACGAAGCCTGGGGTAGCGATAAGGATTAGATACCCTAGTAGTCCCAGGAGAAAATAATGAATGTTATAGACTATATTATGTTAATTTTAAATGTAAACTTGCATTTAATATCAAAGGTAGTTTATAAATGAAAGTGTAAGCATTCCACCTCATGAGTAAAGCGGCAACGCCGGAATTGAAATCATTAGACCGTGTCTGAAACCAGTAGTGAAGTATGTTATTTAATTCGATAATCCGCGAATAACCTTACCACGTTTTGAATATTATTACAAGCGCTGCACGGCTGTCTTCAGTTAATGTCGTGAGGCTTGGTTAATTCCTCTAATTAGCGAAAGCCCTTTCTTTATTTATAGAAATAAAGAAATTTTACTGCTATAATTGGTAAAATAACAGGGACAAAGACAAGTCATCATGGCCTTAATAACGTGGGCTATAGACGTGCCACATATACCTCTACAAAAGGATGCTATATTGTAAAATGGAGCTAATCCTTAAAATTGGATAAAACTAATCGTGAATTGTAGTCTGAAACTCGACTGCATGAATAAGAAATTACTAGTAATCGTAAATCACCACGTTACGGTGAAGCTAATCTCAGATGGGTACTAACCACTCGTCAGGCGCTGAAAAAAGTACATGCAATAAGTTTGGTTGTGTATTAATTTAGTGTTTCTAACTTGTTTTATAACTGTTAGTGCATAATCTTCGTATGTGTGATTTTAATTGGTGTTAAGTCGAAATACGGTTCGTGTAATGGAAATTGCACGGGATGCATTATCATTATATACTATGTAGAAAATTTTTCTACTAAATCTTTTATGGTTAAATTATGTTGGTTCGATTCCGGCAAAGATAATCGTGATATAATTAAATTATCTAGGTATACTTTATGCGAATTAAAAAACTATTTATGTAACAAATATGAGATACAATATCATATACTGTAACAGAAGACAGGTCTTTTTCACTTTTGCCTTAATATTACCTAGAATATTACAAAATACAAGAATTGCATCAAAGTGTTTCTAGTATTAACTTGACTGGAAATAGTAGAGCATACTAAGATTTTGAGATTAGCATTTTAAGATGCAACAAATACAACCTCGGGTAGCCTGCGCACATGTCTGCATGCAGGTTATATGGATAGTGATTTAACTAAGTGTTATCAAGCTAAAAAACTCGTTTCTTATAGCCAAAATTTTCATAGAGAATTGGTAAACTTTCACTTAGTAACAGGAGCTAATAATACATTGTCACTTGATCTGAATACTCTAATTGGTGCTGCTAAAAGGGAACTCCCGGTTAAGGGTAAATATGTATATGCTGAGACTAGTTATTTTGAGGCACATTCTGGTATACACCCGGATTCTATAACTAAATTCTAGGTTACTGAGCAAAAATATTTTTTTTGATAAGTAAAAATTGAGACAAACGTTACAATTTAAAATTGCATATCACAGTGCTAAATATGGTTTGATTCATACCATAAACAAAAAGTGATAAGATTAAGGCAAGTAATTCAATAAACAGGTGTTTTTAGTAATCTTTATAATATACCATTACTTAAAAATAAGTTATATATAAATAAATTATTTTTAATTCAAGTCTTAACGGGCTAAGAGACATTGGTTTAATTGGTAAAACATGTGACTTTTAATCGCTATAATATGAGTTCAAGTCTCATATGTCTTATAAGGAAGGGTCCATATGTTGGTTTGTGGGTTGAGCTGTAAACTCAATAGCTATAAGCTATCGAAGGTTCGATTCCTTTTCTTCCTATTAACCTGATCATGGCTCGTTACCTTTTAAAAGATAGCAAAAAAATATAAAGAGATGTAACATGTTTTTCCTAAATACGTTGTATATAAAAGATTCTTTTCCTGTGATAATTAAAATGATTTAGTGATTCAAGCGGCCAAAATAATAGGTACAGGGTTAGCAACTACAGGGCTCATAGGAGCTGGAGTAGGAATTGGGGTAGTTTTTGGAGCTCTAAT
>JACMJL010000245.1 GCA_014380625.1 Clostridiaceae bacterium | reverse complement strand
TAGCTATAGTACCTAGTATGCCCCCCACAATAGGTGGTTGAGACATACAAAAGACTATATCCTGTTTACCACACATAAATATTGCAACTACAGAAAAGATAAAATAGGATACCATGCCCTTAATTCTGTTAATTTTCTTAGCCTTATTTAATTCTGGAACCCTCACTCGATATATTTCTACATCCTGATATTTTTCCTTTACAATAAATTTCTTTCTATATTCTTCTGGAATTTCCCCGGTGTAACTTGGAAAAGCTGAGATTACAGTAATATCAAAATCTTGCTGTAACTCTTCAGTAAGTTCCGTTATTATCTGAGCAGTTGACGCAACATCTGGATAAAAGTAATGGGGAATTAACAAAATCCTTCTTTTCATAAGTCACTATCTCCCTTTTAAAATGTATAATTTGTAAAACCTAATTGGTCTTTTATGTAACTTTAATGATTTTTTTGCTCAAACTGCTTTCTATTGCTATATTATTAGTATATATTATTTGTAAAATTATACCAACTGTTTTCAATTTTCATACTTCGTCATCTTCCTAGCTTCTTCTCTCTATTTTTCCCTTATTTAAAACATTAAAATAAGAAGATACTCCCTTCTCATATTTATATAAGGTTTGATAAGGGTTTTTGTAGAACATTTATTAAAGGAATTAAATAAAGGAACTCTCTCAAAATAAAATTATTTTGAGATCGCCCCTTTTATTTTTAGAAGTCTAATTAAGTATAAATCTGAAATTCTTTAACTAAATTTTTTAATTAAGATACTTTCTCGGAATACTATTTCCTGCTGCATGGGATTTGATGTGACGAGATTATTCGAGAGAGCCTTAGAAAGACTTGGATTCTGTTTATTAAATTACGTTAAGAACCCTTTATTGTTTGAGCAAAGTTATCTTAAGAAAAACTTTATAATACTATAAAAATTTTCGTCTATATATCTTTTATAGGTTTATGAAAGCGAGTTTAAAGGGTTTAGTGATTTAGTAAAGAGAAACCTTAGTCTTCCTTGGTACAGCGAGTAATCTATAGCATCAAATTCCAGGCTGCAGGATTTGTATATCGAGAAAAACATCTTAATTCACACTATTTTGAGAGAGCCCCTTTACTTAAAAATTTTTCCTATGCATTAGGAAACTAAGTTTTTGATCTCTTTAATATCCTTTATACTATCCTTACTTCCAATAAATATTAATTCATCACTCTCTACCACAAAAATATTACTTAAGCCCACTAATACAATTTTCTTATTACTACTGATTAATATATTATTCTTCCCATCTATACTTTTAGTCTCCCCAGTGGAAACATTTCCATTACGGTCCTTTGCTCTAATTCTTTCTACAGAATTCCAAGTTCCCACATCATCCCATCCGAAGTCTCCTTCAATGACATATATTTTTTCAGCCTTTTCCATAATTCCATAGTCTACAGAAATACTTTCCAATCTTTCATAATTGGAATGAAGAACCTGACTGAAATCCTTTTCCTCAGAAACTGCAATTTCTAATAACATCTCATAATTTAGAGGAAGGTATTTCTCATTGAGTTTAAGTATAGTATTAACATTCCATATGAACATGCCGGCATTCCAAAGATAACTTCCTTCTTCTAAATAGGCTATAGCAGTATCTAAGTCTGGCTTTTCAACAAACTTTTCTACTGAATATATTTCCTGTGGATCTATTTCATCCACTCTTAAATTATATTTTATATATCCATACCCAGTCTCTGCCCGGTCAGGTTTTATTCCAATGGTAATAACTGCATCGTTATTCATACTAATAAATTCATAACCACAGTTTATAACCTCTAAGAATTTTTCTTCATTCTTAATTAGATGATCCGAGGGCACTACGGTAATAATTGCATTTTTGTAATACCTATCAATTATAAATGCAGAAAGAGCTATACAAGGTGCTGTATTTTTACCCACTGGCTCTTCTATTATATTTCTACTAGGTATATTCTTTAATTGCTCTTTAACTAATTGCACATATTTGCTATCAGTAACAATAAATATTTGCTCTATGGGTATGAGACCTAGGAGTCTGTTAACTGTCATCTGTAACATGGTGTCTTCACCTAGTAGCTTTAAGAATTGCTTTGGTTTCTCATCCGTAGATAGGGGCCAAAACCTCTCACCCTTGCCACCACACATTATTAATGCGCATAATATATTCTCCCTGCCTCTACACTGCATTTTCATCACCAAATAGAATTAAAATGGTCTTGATTATCAACTTAATATCAATCCAAGTATTCCGCTCACAAATGTACTTTATGTCTAAGTCCATCCATTCTTCAAAACCAATACTAGTTCTACCCATAACCTGCCAATAGCAAGTTAGACCAGGTTTAACCAGCAGTTTTTGCCTATGGTATTCACTAAATCTACTTACTTCAATAGGCAAATTGGGTCTAGGTCCAACTAAGGACATCTCTCCTCTTAATACATTAATTAACTGTGGTAGTTCATCAATACTAGTTTTTCTAATAAACCTTCCTACCATGGTGACCCTTGGGTCTCTTTTAATTTTAAACATTGGTCCAGACATCTCATTTAGTTTCATTAGCGAGGCTTTAAGTTCCTCAGAGTTACTAACCATTGATCTAAATTTATACATTTTAAAAATCTTGCCATTGAATCCCACTCTCTCTTGCGAAAAGATAATAGGTCCATCAGATTCTAACTTTATGAGAATAGATGTTAGTACTAAAGTTGGAATCAAAAGAATCAGCCCCACTAAAGAACCTATAACATCTACCAATCTCTTAAAAATTAAATAAGCATAGTTTTTTTCACAGTTTACTTTTTCGATATTATAAAAGATATTAGTTTTTAATCCTTCCATTTAACTCTCCTCTCTTTTATTGGTAATATCTACAAATACCTTTTAACTATATACTTATTATATTTTTAATCTCTACATATGTTTCATCTTTACTTTGGGAATTGTCTTCACTAAATTCAGTATCTTCCACATTTAATTGCCACATTTCTGGGTTACTCCATATTTTCTTCTCCACTAAATATCCTCCTTTCCACCATAAATACTTCACTCTATATATCTATTTTTCATTAGAAAATCTTGCTACTTCCTTAAAATTATCCTTTAAATTTCCACCAGTAACTATCAGCTGTCCGCACCTTAACCATGCATGGGCTTGGATACCTCTTTCGCCCCCCTTAGCTACTCCTAAATATAAGGTACTGTAAATCTTGTGATTCTTAAGCATTTTTTGTGCTGTTAGTGCCTTTACAAGGCATTTACTTTTCCAGGGCGTTAATAGACTAGCGCTATTTACTGCCCAAGCTATTTTTTTGACTAATTCATACTTTGAGTTTTCTATCTGGAAGGAGGACTCTTTTTTATAGGTACCTATATATGTTCTTATTTTATTAAATTGAATCAATAGAATTATGCTCCTTGCAATACCACATATAATAAATGCTTGAAAAAATAACAATTTATCTCCATTGCTTCTTTTTAAAAAATTCTTTAACTTTTTATTTAATTGAGATAAGCTCGGCATTATAAAGCCTCCCTATAAATTCATTGGTATTCTATTTGCTTAATTGAGCCACCTTTGGCAATGCCTTTTTAGGCTCAACTTTTTTATTAATTCTAATTCTCTTAGTCTTATCCTTGAAATATTCATTCAACCCTTCAGATTTACGTTCAGTTTTATTTAAAACGACTCCAATAACATTTGCATTAACGTTTTTTAATAGTTCTATAGATTTTTTCAGACCTTCAATAGAACTCTGATGTGACCCAACAACATATACTACTCCGTTTACCTTAGTAGACAGAACTTGTGAGTCTGTTACAGAAAGAATAGCAGGTGAGTCTATAATTACATTGCTATATTTATTTCCAAGTTCTTTAAGAAAGTTACTCATTTCTGGAGATGATAACATTTCAGTAGCATTCGGCTTTAAATCTCCTGCAGTAAGAATGTCTAACTTCTCAGAAATATATATTACAGTGTTTCGCATCTCCAAGTTTTCTGTAAGTATGTCTGATAATCCTTTTCTGTTAGAAACCTTAAATACCTTATGTAAGGAGGGATTTCTCAAATCACAGTCAATGAGTAAAACCTTCTTCCCTGATTGTGCAAGTGTTAAGGCTAGATTTCCTGCAACAGTAGTTCTACCTTCATCAGTTCCAGCACTTGTAACCAGTATTGTATTTAAATTCTTATTGCCTAATGGAAATTGTATATTAGTTCGTAAGGTTCTATAAGCCTGAGAAGCAAAAGATTCAGGTTTTTTCTTAACTACTAATTCTGAGCCCTTACCCTTTGGAATTATGCCAATAACCGGTAAATCAATATACTTCTTGATATCTTTTACACTTCTTATATTACGGTCTCCATATTCAAAAAATAATGCTAATAGCATAGAACAACCCAACCCCACCAATAATGAGATTATAATGGTTTTTATTTCACTTATATAACTAGGTCCTTTAGGTACCAAAGCTTTATCAATTATCTGAAAACTTCCTGAAGCAAGCAATCCCTGAGACTCCCCAATAAATGCGTCTACAAATGTATTTGCTCTATCTGCTGCAGATTTAGCAGTGAAGGCATCAGCATAAATTGTAATAACTTGAGTATCCTTACTACTTTTAACCACTACTGAATTTTGTATATCTTGAGTAGTTGTACCATCATTGAGCTTTTGGCTAGTTACTTCCGCAACCTTCCTTGACATTGCTATCTCCATATAGGTCTTGCTCAAATCCTTATACAACGACACATCACTTGCCGTTATTTTTTCTCCATTACTTTTTCCAAGTAATATACTTGCGCTAGTTCTATACAAAGGTTCCGCTCCGTAATAACCTATAATACCACTAGTCAGCCCCGCCAATATTGTAATAAATAAAATTAACTTTACTCTTTTCTTAATAATACTGAATACTTCCACAAGTTTAGATCCCTGTCTATCCTTCATGCTTCATTCCCCCTCTATATATAATAAACGCTTTATTAATTGTATCCACCTTTCTTCATTCCTGACTTTCAGCTTTATATCTCTAAAAACAATATCTTTACGTCATTATCCTTATGAGATAACTTAATACTAACTATATTACATTTGGGATGTTTTTCCAAATTTATTTATAGTTATTAATCCTTATATTTTGAGATATTTAGATCTTTTTCTCAGTATTTTTAATCTAGAAAATAAAAAGCCATCCTCAATAACATATTTTTATATGATTTTACAATGGTTTTTGTCAAACGTAAGTTGTATTCGCGTAGTACTCATAACTTTCTCTAATTCCTTCACTAATTTCCATCTTATATTCCCATCCTAACTCTTTAAGCTTACTTACATCTAATATTTTCCTCGGTGTTCCATCTAGCTTAGAAGTATCAAATCTTAATTCTCCCTTAAATCCAACCACTTCGCTTACAAGCTCAGCTAGTTCCTTGATACTGACTTCTTTGCCAGTACCAACATTAAAGGACTCATTTCCAGCATAGTTTTCCATCAAGAACACACATGCCTCCGCCATATCCTCCACATATAAAAATTCCCTAAGGGGTTTACCACTTCCCCACACTTCAACGTAGGCCTCATTATTAATCTTAGCCTCATGAAATCTCCTAATAAGTGCTGGCATAACATGAGAGTTATTTAAATCAAAATTGTCATTAGGTCCATAAAGATTAGTTGGCATACAACTTATAAAGTTATCACCATATTGTCTCTTGAAGAATTGGCACATCTTAAGTCCAGCTATTTTTGCTATAGCATAAGCTTCATTAGTCTCTTCTAGGGACCCTGAAAGTAAATATTCTTCTTTTATTGGTTGTGGACACATCTTAGGATATATACAGGAACTTCCTAAAAATAAAAGTTTTTTAACCTTATAGTCATGGGCAGCCTTAATTACATTGTTTTGCATTTGTAAATTTTCATATATAAAATCTGCTGGATATGTATTATTAGCATGTATTCCACCTACCTTAGCTGCTGCTAAAAATATGTACTCCGGCCTTTCTAGTCGAAAAAAACTTCTTACAGCTTGCTGGTCAGTTAGGTCAAGTTCACTATGACTTTTTTTAATTATATTTGTGTAACCTTTTTCTTGCAAATTCCTGACTATAGCTGAACCTACTAGCCCTCTGTGCCCAGCTACATATATTTTGCTATCTTTATTCATAAACTCACTCCTTTATATACCAGCTGCTGCTTCAGCCTTAGCTAAAAACTCCTCAACTCCAACACAGGCTATATCTCTCATATCACTTTCAACCATCATCTTTATCAGATCTTTAAACCCTACTTTCCTTTCCCAATTTAGTTCCTTTTCAGCCTTTGAAGCATCTCCCCAAAGAAGTTCTACCTCTGCCGGTCTAAAGTATCTTGGGTTAATATCAACTAGCACCTTCCCTGTTCTGTCATCACAGCCCTTTTCTTCAACCCCTGTACCCTTCCAAACTATGTTCACGCCAACTTCTTTAAAAGCAAGCTCTACAAATTCTCTAACTGTATGCGTTTCATTTGTT
>JACMJL010000244.1 GCA_014380625.1 Clostridiaceae bacterium | reverse complement strand
TTGTCCATATTAACAGATGAAGTTATAGACGGAAAATATAGTGAAGCAGACTTTAGAGGTTGTGTAGTTGGTATGGTTGCAAGCAAAATATTGGGAACTGCTCTCTCATTTTTAATATTTATACCTGCAGCTTATGCAGTTGTTTTTGTAGCAAGAATAATATAAAATATTGTTGAATATAAGAAGATGAATTGGGGATTAAAATGAAGAAAAAAGTAAACATGAAGAAAAATATTTTAATAGGAATAGTTGCTGTTCCACTTATAGGATTACTTTTTAAAACTCGAACGCCCTCTATTAAAGGTCATAAAAATAGCATTAGCACAATGAAACAAGTATTAATTAATGGTACAAAACATGAGATTTTGATTAGAGGTAATGATAAGGATAATCCTGTGATTATCTTTGTACATGGAGGTCCAGGTTGCCCTGAAACTCCTTATGTTAGAAAATATCAAGATTTATTAGAGAAAGATTTCACTATTGTTCATTATGATGAAAGAGCTACAGGAAAGTCATTTCACTTCTTTGAAGACTATTCAAATTTATGTATAGATTTGCTTGTAGACGACTTAATAGCACTTACTGACTATATTAGTCGGAAATTGGGTACAAAGCAAATAATATTAGCTGGGCACTCTTTTGGAACAATTGTGGGTATAAAGACAGCTTGCAAAGCACCTGAGAAGTATTTAGCCTATGTGGGCATAGGGCAAATAGGCGATTTTTGGAAAGGTGAAATAGAATCCTTCGAGTATGCCTTAGAACAGGCCACATTACAGAACAATGTGCAAGATATTAAGGAAATAGAAGCTTACCGAAAAAGTGTACATGATCATAAAGAATCTTTTCCAAGAAACTTTATTAGGAAATATGACGGAGCAGTGCGACTAATTAATGAAAAGAGTGATATGGTTACAGGAATATTACTAAACCCAGAATATAATTTAGTTGATGCTATCCGTGCAGGTAACGGTCTTGTTATTTCAGATAAAGTACTTTGGAAAGAGGTAAAAGAGGATGTTAATCTTCCAAAGGAAGTGTCAGAATTAGAAATACCTTGCTATTTTGCAATGGGAAAACATGACTACTTAACTCCTGCAAATACTGCAAAAGAATACTTCGATTTCATAACTGCACCTGTAAAAGAATTTATAGTTTTTGACCACAGCGCACACTATCCTCAATTTGAGGAAAAGCAGAAATTTTATGATTGGATAAAAAAAGTTTATAAGGAAATTAAAATATCAAAGGGGTAGAGGGGTAAAATAATATGACAATTACTACAGATTTGTTCCCTGGAGGAAAGACTAAAGCTCTTACTCTCAGCTATGATGATGCTGTAACTCAGGATATAAAATTAGTAGAAATATTTAATAGGTATGGAATAAAATGTACTTTTAATCTTAACGCAGGACTTTTGAAATCCGGTCAGGATTGGACTTTAAAAGGAGTGAACATCAGTAAACTGAAGGTAGAAGAGCTTGTAGCTTTGTACAAAGGTCATGAAGTAGCTATTCACTCCTATACCCATCCTCACTTGGAACTGCTCCCGAAAGATCAGATTATTGCAGAAATTTATGAAGACAGAAAAGCTCTGGAAGAATGGTTTCAATATCCCGTTCGAGGCATGGCTTTTCCTTTTGGAACCTACAATCATGAGGTACTTGAAGTATTAAAAGATTTACGAATAGAGTATTCACGAACTGTTAACTCTCATGAATCTTTCCAGTTGCCAGAAAACTATCTAGAATGGGATCCAACCTGCCATCATGCAAATTCAAAAGTTATGGATCTTGCAAAAGAATTTTTGGAGTCAGATGAAAAATACAAACTCTCCTTATTTTATCTATGGGGACATAGCTATGAGTTTGATGTGGACAACAATTGGCAGCTTATAGAGGAGTTTTGCAACCTGGTGGCTAAAAATCCAAGTATATGGTATGCCACCAATATCGAAATTATTGATTATCTTAAAGGAATTAAAACATTAAGCTTTTCAAATAATGGGAATAGTGTATATAACCCTGCTGGAATTTCTATATGGATTTCT
>JACMJL010000243.1 GCA_014380625.1 Clostridiaceae bacterium | reverse complement strand
TATTGTATTAACAATATTTCCAATGCTTTTGGATTTTTCTACTATGTTTTCGATTCCTTTAGCAACTTCCGTGGAATGAATTGTGTTCATGTGTAATTTTTCTCTTAAATCCTCTAAAGCAACAATTCCCAAGGTGTTTTTATCTTTTACATTTGTTGTATCCTCAACGGTTTTTTCTGATTTTTGTTCCATTTTAATTATTCGATCCGATAGGAGGGTGGTGTAAAGGACACATTTTTCTATTTCATTTGCTTGAATAGTAGTACCTTCTGAAATACTCGAAACTGAATTAGAAACTTGTTCACTTGAGGCAGATAACTCTTCAGAAGTACTAGAAATTATCTCCGAAGTGGATTTTAATGTTTCAGTCATATTAATAATATTTGAAATTAAACCTTTCATTTTATCACTCATTTTATTTATATTGTCTGCTATATCTTTAATTTCATCATTTGTATTAACAGAGCACTTAGTAGCTAAATCACCGGAACTTATAATATCTAAACTGGAAATCAGTTTATTAAAGTTTTTAAGTATTCTATTTACATATATATTTATTACTAAGGAGGCAGCTATAATAACAACTAAGGTAACCAAAAGAATAATTATGTCTATACCTTGAATTGCTTTTGTGATTACATCTTTGTCAACTCCAACAAACCACATGCCTACTACCTTATTATTCTTATCTCTTATAGGAATATATTTTGAAATATAAGTTTTACCATCTATTGTAGCTTCTCCAATGAAATCTTTACCTTGCTTTAAAACGGTGTCTGAAACTTTAACTGAGACCTTAGATCCATTTATACGGACACCTTTAACATCCTTGATGGTTGTAGCTACTCTTGTGTCCATTCTGAGAATTGAAGCAGAAGCTCCAGTTTGCTGAAATACTTTATCAACTAGATTATTATTTCCCTCTAAAGGGTTCTCACCCTTATATAATTTATTATTAATTATTTCATACTCACCTATGTATGCTTCATTAATATAAGACATACCCATTTGAGAAGCAGCATTTATAGTTTCATTAATATTTTTATGCTCAAGATTGGTAATTTGATAATTTACTACTAGAAAGATTATAATACTGAATACACAAATTAGGGAGATAAAAGCAGTCATTAGTTTACCCTTAAGTTTGAATCTGAATTTATTGCTATTCTTCAATTTTACACACCCTTTTAGATTTATTTAAGTGAAATTATTATAAAGTTATTGCCACCTTTTTTCTTAACATCCTTTTTAATTCTGCTAATAGTCTGTGCCACTTCTTCAGGGGATTTAAATTTCTTTAAATTTCCATAAAGACCAGCAATAGATATTGAAGTTAAATTAAATATATCCTTATTACCTTTCCTATCTAGGGATTCTATGTAGCCTTTTGATCTATCTTCTTCATTAAAAAATTCTAGGACTTCTTTATTAAAATCTCCTATGATTTCAGTACAAAAACCTTGGCATCTTTCATAAGAAGCTTCTAGCATACAAACAAAGTCATCTCCACCAATATGACCGACAAAGCTGTTAAAAGGGAATTCACTTTTAACTTTATTCTGTATTAAATTTGCTGAATATTTTAAAATTTTATCTCCATTTTCGAAACCATAGTTATCGTTATAAACTTTGAAATTATCTAAATCTAAGTACAACAAACAAACTTCGTAGTTATATTCAAGAATATCAGAAATAGTGTTTTCGATGATTGAATTTCCAGGCAATCCGGTTAATGGATTTAGTTCTCTGGCATAATTTCTTTCAAGCATCGTTGTATGTTGCAGTAAGGTTTTTATTGAAACTACACCATAGTATTTTGAATCTTTTGTTACTATAACATAATCATATATTTGTTCAGGAGCTCTTTCCATGGCAAATTTAGAAACATCGCTTACGGCGGTGTAATAATCAACGATTAAAGGCGATGTATCCATCACAAGGGAAATCGGTCTTTTTGAAAAAACAGCAATTCCATATTGGGTAGCTAGTACCGAATCTAAGCAATACTTCATTACTAGACCTACAGGATGATCGTTTTCAACTATGCAAACCCCGGTAACACTTTTTTCATGAAAGAAGATTTTTAAATCCTTACTCAAAGTAGTGGAAGGAAAGGCAATATCCTTAAGTGTGATTGCACCAATATGAGTTTGAAAATCATTAGGTTTTTTAGAAAAGGGTCTATTTAGTTGTATTAATAGACATTTTATGTCTTCAGGTAGGCCAAGAAATGTTCCAGCTGGCTTAAGAAGAAAAAAACCTTGTCCGGCATATACTCCCAGATTAATAAGGGTGATTAGCTCTTCTTCCGTTTCAATTCCTTCTGCAATTAGTTTCATGTTGGTGCTGTTGGCAAGTGAAACGAAGGTTTTCATTATAGCTTGCTTAAAAGAGTCCTTATCTATATCTCTAACTAAATCCATATCTATCTTTATGTAATGTGGTTTTGTTTCAGCTAAAGTTTTGAGACCTGAATAACCGGCACCTGTATCATCTATAGCAATTTTATATCCTTGATTAACATAATTATTTAATGCAATTTTGAAGCTTTGATAATCTTCTATTGCGGTTTTTTCAGTGATTTCAAATATAATAGAATCTGGAGACATATTATGAGTGGCAAGAAACTCCTTAGTAAATCCTTTTTTAAACTTCTCATCCTTAAATATCTGTGGGTCAACATTTAAGAAAAGATATTTATCTTTGGCAAGTCCGCTAGATTTTTCAATAGCCTTAATTCTGCATAGAGATTCCAATTCCCAACTTTTATTACAGTTATCTGCTGCTTTAAAAAGTCTATCAGGGAGATGCAAAGGGGAACCTAAGGGGCCTCTACTAAGGGCTTCATATCCTATAATCTCAGCCGTTTTTAAATTTACTATTGGTTGAAATACAGTAGTGATGTCTTTGTTTTCAAGTATTTTAGCTAATTCTACTTCTAAATCTATATTCATTATCACACCTCGTAAAATATTTTATATTCCACTTTAATTTATACCATTTTAATGTAACGGTAGTATTAAGATTTGTTAAGTTGAAGTTAAATTTGTCGAAATTTAAGATAAGAGATAGAGATAGGGAATTTCCTAGCGTTTAATGTATAGAGAAGCACAACCAATTGAAACACAACCCTTATCTGAATCACTAACCTTAGGCTAAAATCCAGTTCCTTAATCAAACTCTGTATTTACAGAGAAACAGAATTACAGTTAAGGTTTAGTTAAATAAAAATGGCCGTATTGTTCAAATTAACAATAGTGCCATTTTGTAGTATTATATAAATATTTATTTTTCTACATCCACTAATACTGTTCTTAGTTTATCTGGAAAATTAGTAATTAGACCATCAACGCCTGAGTTAATTAGATTTTTCATATGAACTTCTTCATTTACAGTGAAAGGAGTTAATAATATACCTTTTTTCCGCACATTATTAATGATTTCTTTATTAATTGAGTAAAAGTAAGGGTGCAAAGCATCTGCTTTGGTAGATTTACAATATGATTCAGGTTTGTATAGGGTAGCCTGGTATAAAAGTCCTGTTTTTATTTCTGTACAAACCTCTTTACAATGTACCATAGAATAGTGGTTAAAACTGGACAATATAACTTTGTGTTGATACTTATATTTATAAACCATTTCTATGAGTTTTTCTTCAATGTGAGGGTAGATAATTATACTGTTTTTTAATTCTAAATTTAAAAGTATATTATTCTCCTTGGCGAAGACAATTAGTTCTTCAGCAGTAGGTACTTTTTCACTAGTATAATTTTTATTAAACCAGGAACCTGCATCTAGATTATTTAAATCGGTATAGTTAAAATCTTTTACTAACCCCAATCCAGTAGTTGTTCTGTTGACGTACTCGTCATGAATAAGAACAAGGACTCCGTCTGAAGTCATTTGAACATCAGTTTCAATTCCAGTTGCTCCAAGTTCTAATGCTTTTTTAAAGGAAAGCATTGTATTCTCGGGATAATATCCACTAGCACCCCTATGGGCATAATTAATTATCATAAAATTCCCCTTATAATAGTTTATTTAATATGAATATTTTTTTTGAACACTTTATTTATAATTCCTTTTTGATGCTTGCGCATAGGCATAGCTTTTTTATTATTTGCACCCATTCATTACTTATTGACTCTTTGTTTCTTGAATTAGCTAATGAAATATTTATCAGCTTATCAATTTCTCTAAATTTTGATTTAGTAAATTTTAAAAGTATATTAACGATATTTAATCTTATTTGAAGATAATTTTCTTCACCAATTTCGTTTTTTGCATTTATAAAATATATTATAAATTGAGCAAATAGTTATTATTAGAGATTACATAAACTTTTCAGCAATCTCAGCGAGAGGACTTCTTTCTACTTGCTCTAAGGTAACATGACCGGTTATACCAAATGGTTTCATTTTTTCAATAGCATACACCAATCCATTTGATTTCTCATCAACCAAGGTGTTATCAATCTGGTTATCTGTTGGATCACCAATAAAAACAAATTTGGAACCAAAACCTGCTCTTGTAAGCATAAGTTTTGCTAAATGAGGAGTAGTTTGTTGAGCTTCATCCACAATAACTAAAGCGTCTGATAAAGTTCTTCCTCTCATATAAGTAAAAGTTTTAGTTTCCATAACACCACTTTTCTTAAATTGGTCAATAAAATCATCAACAGAAATTTCTGGTTTCCTTAATTCAAGATTTTCATTTTTTTTAGGCTTTTTAGATTTCGTTTTTTCTTTTTTATTTGAATCTTTAAAATCCATTAAGCTCTCAATAGCATCATAAAAACTACCCATCCATGGACGTAGCTTTTCTTCTTCGGTTCCAGGTAAGTACCCAATATCCTCACCAGCAGGCACAACTGGTTTTACAAAAATAATTCTTCTATATATGCCTTGTTCAATTACCTTTTGTAGTGCAACGGCAGTTGAAAGGATCGTTTTTCCTGAACCTGCTCCACCAGAAATGGTTACAAAACTTATATCGGGATCCATAAGTAGTTCAAAGGCCATTCGTTGTTCTTTATTTATAGGCTTCAAACCCCAGGCAACCTCATTCTCATATTTTAAAGGAACTATTTTTTTGCCATCAAATTTAACCAACATATCTAAGTCTGAATCATCATTACTTTTTATTGAAATAAATTCATTTGGGTATATTTCGTTAACTAATTTTTTTGGTAGAGACAATCCTCCTGAATTTATTTCACTTATTTCTGCTTTGGTTAGAACCATTTGGGTATTACCTTTATACAATTCATCAATGTTAATTTTATCATTTTCATAATCCTGAGTTATTATGCCTAATGCATCACTCTTAATCGCCATATACAAATCTTTGGTGATTAAAATTGTTTGGATTTTTTCATCATCAGACGATATATTCTTTGCTATTGCTAGTATTTTAGTATCATTTTTGGAAACTTCAAAGCCATTAGGTAAGCATGAGGTATCGCTGTGATTCAATTCTATTTTTAAGGTGCCGCCTGAAGGCAATTTTACACCATCATGTAGATTCCCAAGCTTTCTTATATTATTTATTTCTCTTGCAGCAATTCGTGCATGATAACCAACAATTCCTTCTCTTTTTTTTAGATTATCCAATTCTTCAATACATATTATTGGAATGATTATATTATTGTCTTGAAAATTATAGAGGAAATTAGGATCGTGAACCATAACATTAGTGTCAATAATATAGTTTTTAATCATTTGATTTCTCCATTAAGCTTGTCATTATTTAAACAAGCCTAATAAAGATTCACCTCCTTTAATATTAAATGAATATATTATCACGCTTTTAAGTATAAGATTTAATTTAAATTATATAACGGCAATGTAAATTTTATATAATGGTTAGGTTAAAGTTTACCATTATATATATAAATGTGAATGATATAGATTAAAATGAATAACTAATCAAATATAATTGTAAGGCATATCATAGTATTTAACTTATATATAACTTGTATTTAACATTAGCTAAGTTGATTGAAGGCGTAAAGCATAGTACGATAGGACTGTAATCATATAATATTTTTATAGTAGTGATCTTTATAACAACAAAAAAATTTTAGTTTAATTAATCTAATATTTATTTAGAAAGGTGAGGATTAAAATGAAAGAAGAAGAATTGTTATATAATATAATTTTCCCTAAGGCTGAGGATCCCAATTATATTAATTATGGTTATTTTGTAGGAAAGAATAAAAGAAGTATAGATAAATTAAAGGCTACTATTAAAGAAAGTCAACTAAATCCAATTTTGATTTGCGATGGTAAGAAGGAAAATGCGTTTTTTGCTAAAGTTTTTGAAAGCGAAGTAGACAGATTTTTAAAAGTTATAAATGAATTTAAGTTTAAACAACTAAAGATAAATAGATGTTATATTAATGATGTAAAACACATATTCGACCATTGTTAGTGATAAGGATGAAGTTTATGTGGGATATCCAAACATTAATATTAATACATAGAATCCCACTATAAAATAGATAACCACTCTTCACACCAGTTCCGATGCTGGTGTTATTTTTTTCTTTTTTGTGGCTTCCTTTTGAATGACTTCATACACATGTAATCCAAAGGCAAGTTTAACCTTAAGATAACAATCCTTTAACTTAATCTAAATTACAACTTCATTAATTTAGAATAAGATATAAGTATAGGGGAGGTGTAACATTATGATATTTGATACTCACTTACTTATATCTCAAATCTTATATAATTCTATTTTAAAACAGATGAACTTCAAACTAAACAGATTAGCCTTTGCATATGGGAATATAAAACCGGATCTCATTAATAAGGACATTAATCGTTCACATACACAATATCAAAGTTTATTCAATGTTAATAAATACGCAGAAGAATTAGTGAAGGAAAATATTTCTATAGAAAAATTCTCCACATCTTTAGGAGTGATCTGTCATTTTGCATGCGATTATTTTTGTTTATATCACAGAGATGGTAATGAAAACAAGGGTATATTTGAACATCTGATTTATGAATTAATTCTTCATGTAAAATTAGTATCGCTTCTTTTAATCGGTAAGTTAATGCTTAATAACTACGGGATGCATGAAAATAGAGTGGTGGATATAGCATTCAATTTAGAGAAAAAATATAAATCAGAGTCAAAAAGCTTAACGAAAGATATAACCTATGCCTTGTTTGCCGCTTCACAAATTTCCACATTAATAGTAGGATCAAGTCAAATATACTTTGAGCAAATGGAAAGTAATATTTTAGATGAATACCAATTACGTAAAGTAAATGGAGGCATATAAGGAGCATAAAAATTATATTTAACAAGAGATTGGGGGTGCCTTTAAATAAAATTGATTATTTTGAGACACCCCCTCGTATATGTTTAATATTAATTGTTAACTTTGTGTTATTAAAGTAAATTATAGTTAATATTTATTGAAAATGTTATTAAAGTAATAGAATATAGTAGATGTTGATAATATATATGATTTAAGCTGTAAAGGTTTAGTTTAGTGATAGTTAAGGAGGGAAACCATGGCTGAAGAGAAGATTCTTATAGTGGATGACGAAGAACATATTCAAGAGCTATTAAAATTTAATTTAGAAAATAATGGTTATAGAGTTATATGTGCAGACAATGGAATAGATGCACTTAAAATGGCTAGAGAAGAAATTCCACAGCTGGTTTTATTAGATTTAATGCTTCCTAAAATGGATGGATATGAGGTCTGTAAGGAAATTCGAAAAGATACTATCATATCTAACATGCCAATAATTATGCTTACTGCGAAAATTGCAGAGATAGATAAGATACTTGGACTAGAATTAGGTGCAGATGATTACGTATCAAAGCCTTTCTCTGTGAGAGAATTAATGTCAAGAGTAAAAGCTATTCTACGAAGGACTAAGCTTCAACATTCCGATAAAACCTTTAGTTTTGGAGATATTATAATAGATTTTCTTAAACATGAGGTTATTAAAGCCAATGAAAGAGTAGAATTAACTCTTAAAGAATTTGAACTTTTAGAAATATTAATTAGATACAGAGGTAGGGTAATAACTCGAAATTTTCTTTTAGATAAAGTCTGGGGATATGATTATTTAGGAGAAAATAGAACTGTTGATGTTCACATAAGGCATCTAAGACAGAAGCTTCAAGAGGATGATAAAAATCCGGAATTTATTGAGACTGTTAGGGGAATTGGTTATAGATTTAATTTGGGGAAGTAAAATGAAAAAGAACTATTGTCATTAATATTGGATAGCATATATTTTAGAAGGCATGCCAACTCCGGAAATATTGAATTATGGAAATACTAAACATCATGCAATTGCAAATTTTTATAGAGTTCAATTAGGCTTACCAAAACTTGAAAGTCCTGAGGACGCTATATTGTTCCTAGAGGAATTGTTCAGAATACCTTTGGAAGAATTAGTTACCATTCCTACTCTATTAAGTGAGTAAAACAAAAAAATACAATAACATTAGACTGCATTATTTGAATATATAAGGGTTTTTACTTCAGATAAAATCTGTATCCAATTATAAGTTCTTTTGATATTTTCATTCAATTCTCCTTGATTGTATGTGGTATTTATTAATAGTACTTTGAAACCTGCTTCCGAAAGATTAAGTGCATTATTTAAATTATCCTCGATGAAAATATCACATTTTAACTTTTTTGCTTCATTGACCTTATAGTGTGAGCCTAAAACGGACAATCCATCAAAAGATATGTTATTATTTTTCAAATACGACAGGGTTAACATTTCTAAGGACTTATCTCTTGCAGAAACGAAATATATATTATTATAGTTATAAAGTTCATTTATTACTTCGACTACTGAGTTTCTTAGAATATCTTCAGAGTGATATTCTAATTTATGCTCTTCATAAAATTTATCATATTCCATTTCTGATATTTTCAAAACTTTATGAAATTCATACTGAATAAATTCATCATAATTAACAGTAAGCCAGAAATGATTTGCTACTCGTTCTAGCCAAAAATATGGATCTGTAATAGTACCATCAATGTCAATGCAGATATTTAAATATTTCATAACACATCTCCTCGTTTTATGGTTTAGTTTATATTTGTATAATATTCTAATTTCATTATATAAATATTAAGAATAGGTTAATTTAAGATAAAATTTTATAGTTCTACATTTCTAAAAAGGGAGTGGTTTTATGAAAAATCAAATAGAAGGTTTAATTATTGATAAATTTATTTCGGAAATTAGTCAAGAAAAGTACAGGGTCAATGAAAAGCTACCTTCAGAAAATGAACTAGCAGAATTTTATAGGGTTGCAAGAATTACTACTAGAAAAGCTTATGAGAAATTGGAGGAAATGGGATATGTATACTCTAAGCAAGGGAAGGGAAGATACCTTAAAGAAAAGCAACAATACATAGAATTACAGTTAACTGGAGATAAAAGCTTTAGCCGAAAAATGCGAGATATAGGTAGAGACCTTGTAACTAAGAATATATTCTTTGAAAAAATACACTATGATAAAAAAATTTATGGTGAACTTCGAATAGATAAGGAGGATGAAGTGTATAAAATAGGTAGGCTAAGAATTATTGATAAAAAACCTAGTGCAATTCATGTGTCTTATTTGGCAAAATCGGTTTTTAAGGATATTGAAGAGAAGGGAAGAAATATTGAGTCTATCTTCAGTTATTATGAGTTGAATGGGTATTCTGAGTTTAGTTCATGTAAAAGTATCTTAAGTATTTCTTTTCCAACCTCAGCGGAACAAGAAATTTTAAGTTGCCCCACTTTAGTGCCATTGTTGATTTTAGAAACTAATTGCATAGATAACAAAAGTAAGAAAGTATTAGAGTATACAAAAATTATTTATAGAGGTGATACGTTTAAATACATAGTACGGTGACAAGCACATGAGTTATTAGTTATTTCAATTTCTGTCATTCTACGAAGAACATCACATTGATCAATTCTTTTAACTTCTCCAAACTCATCACCAAATAGTTTAACTTTATACCCTTTGTAAGCAAATTTTACAACTTGTGTGTAAAACTTTACTCCCTTTATATTTTTAACGACTATTCCATCACCAATTTTAATTCCTTCTATCAAGGGCATAGGATCACTCTCCAAACTATTAGATTTATTTTAAAGTATACAACATTAATGTTAAATTTGTATAAGATCTATGTTAAGAGTATTGTTAGAATTTATTTTTTGAAAAAAGGTTACCATTTGTTAACAAATGTGTAGCTTTTTTTTTATACCTTAACCTGATTAACTTAAACTTAACTAACTCTAACTTGGCAACAAGATATACTTAAATTGGGAAAAGGAGGGAGAACGTGAATAGGAAGAGAAGAACTGAAATCTTAATTAAAGGGTCTAGTAAAATTGCAAAAAAGTTATCTTTAGAAATAGAAGAAAAGTATATAGTAAAAGTTGTTGAAGAACCTAATTATGGTTTAGTAATGGTTAAAATTCGAGAAGCTGCAAAAAAATCCTTGTTTTATATTGGTGAGGTTTTGGTAACGGAAGCTAAGGTATTAATTGAGGGGAAGCTTGGAATAGGAATTGTTAGTGGGAATAAGACAGAGCTTGCTTACTGTTTAGGTGTTATTGATGCTGCCTACAATGCAGCATTAGAAGAAACAAAGTCGTGGGAAAAAATTCTTTTTTGTGAGGAAATAAAGATAAAGGAAGATAGTAAAAAACGAGAAGCTAAAATTCTAATGACTAAAGTAAACTTTGAGAATATGAATAGTTAATTTTGGAGGCGAAGATATATGATGCTGGATTTAGTTCATGACACTCAACAAGCTTATAGAAAGTTACTTAACTGTATGTCAAGGCCAGGGGTTATTGAGAGCATAGAAATACAGAGCGAAAAAATAGATTTTGATATTACTTTTTATAAGGGAACTTTAGTAAATATGTTTGTGCTATTAGACGGAGAAGTTAGTTTTAATATAATATCAGAGAATAATGAAGAGATAACCGATTTTATTAATCAATTAACTTATGCTAAGGCTACCACCCTAGAGGAAGCAGATTTTATATTTGTTTTAAATGATGCAGAAGAAAATAGTTTAGGAGATGTTTTTAATAGAGCAAAGTTAGGCACGTTAATTGATCCACATAAGTCTGCAACTATAATTGTAGAAGTTGAAAAATTATCATATGAAAAAAGATACTTACTAAGAGGTCCAGGAATTAAGACGTTATGTTATGCAGACATTGTAACAAGAGGCTCCTTTGTAGAAGAAAGAGAAAATAAGAATTTTGAGTACCCACTTGGGGTGGACGTTGTTTTTATTGATAGAGATGCTCAAATTATGTGTTTACCAAGAACAACAGAGATAAGTTAGGAGGAAGGTGAATTTAGATGGGCTATGTTGCTGTAAAAGGTGGAAGTATTGCTATAGAACAATCTATTAACAAATTAAAATATGAGAGGCTAAAGGGGAAAAGGATTTTAGCTGTTGAGGACATAAAAGGTGGGATGCGAGGACTTATTGATCAAGTTATGTCTGAAAGTAGCCTTTACTCTGAGGAACTAGCAGCTATTGCTATAAAGCAAACGGAGGGAAATTCTGAAGAAGCTGTATTTGTCCTTAGAGCATACAGGTCAACTTTACCTAGAAAACACTACACAAAAATTGTTGATACAGCTAACATGGCTGTAGAGCGAAGGATATCAGCAAGTTTTAAAGATATTGTAGGAGGGCAGATACTAGGCGCATCCTATGATTACACCCATAGACTCATGGATTTTGACTTAATTAATGAAACTTTAGCGGAAGCAGCAAATTGGGTAAAAGAATTTGAAGAGCAGTATATAGAGCAACAGGGAAATACTGACTTATCAAAACTTCCTAAGGTAGTAGATTATTTAAGAAAAGAAGGTTTGATCAAAAACTGCGAGGAAGACAACAGGGAGCCCTTAGATATAACTAAAAAAAGTCTGGAGTTTCCAAGCGAAAGAAGTGAGAGACTTCAAATATTGACCAGGGGGCAAACTGGAGCGGTAACATCTTTAGGCTATGCAGCACTTAGGGCGTATGGAGCAACACATCCTACAGTAGGAGAACTAAGAGTTGGCAAACTTGATTTGTATATTAATAACCCACTATATTCCTCTCAAGATGATGAGGATGTCTTTTATATTGGAGATATTTCTGTAACAGAAGTAGAATCCTTTATCCCTAATGTTACGGAGAAAAAACATGGTGAAAAGGAGCTGGAATTTGTAATAGGTTATGGAATTTGCTACGGACAAAATGAAACAAAAGCTATAGCAATGAGTATTCTTGACCATTGTTTGGAAACACCAGATTATAGGTACCCCACTAGTAATGAGGAGTTTGTTTTATTTCATATTGATTGTGTAGAATCAACAGGTTTTATATCTCATTTGAAGTTACCACACTATGTTACTTTTCAATCAAAGCTAGATAGTGTGCGTAAAACTAGAAAGGAGAAAAGTCCTAATGAAAATAAACTATAACTTTGCCTTCTTTGATGAAGGGTCTAAGAAAGAGATTAGGAGAGCCTCCTTAAAAGCTGTGGCAATTCCAGGATATCAAGTGCCCTTCCCTTCTAGAGAAATGCCAATTGCTAGGGGTTGGGGAACAGGTGGATTACAGCTGACCTTATCATTAATTGGTAGGGAGGATATTTTAAAGGTTATTGATCAAGGGTCAGATGAATCTGTAAATGCTGTTAACATTAAAAAATTAATTAGTAAAACCACTGGGGTGAAAATTACAGATAAAACAAGTAACGCTACCCTAATTCAGTCGAGACACAGAATTCCTGAGATACCTTTAGAGGAAAGTCAAATTCTAATATTGCAGGTTCCAGTACCAGAACCCTTGAGAGTTGTTGAGCCAAGTGAATTTGTAACAAAAAGACTTCATTCAGAAATGGAGTATAGCGGGGCTTGGCTAATGCTCTTCGAGGAAATAATGAAATTTGGGACTATGGCCACAGGAGCAGACCATCCTGTTTTCGTTCATAACAGATATGTTATGGCCCCTAGCCCAATACCTAGGTTTGATAACCCAAAATTAAACTATTCTAAGGCATTAATTTTATTTGGCGCTGGTAGGGAGAAAAAAGTATACGCCATTCCTCCTTATACAAAGGTTTCCTCCTTAGCCTTTGAGGACTTCCCTTTTAAAACTGAAGACTTTGGTGATAGGGCCTGTAGGATTTGCAAGTCTAGTGGAGTTTATTTGGATGAAATAATTGATGAGGATAAGGGAGAAACCTTATACCAATGCAGTGATACCAGCTTTTGTATGGATAGAATTAACAATATTTCTATGGTCGAAGGTGGTGAAATATAGATGGAAATTAGTAGTTTTGAGAGACCAATATTAAAGGTTAAAAACTTAAAAAAGCAGTTTGGCCAAGGGTGTAATTTTTGCTTAGAGGACGATACAAAGGTATTAATAAAAAATTATTGCCCTTACTGTGGAACTGTTTATGCTTGCAAGGATATATCCTTCCAAGTATATAGCGGTGAAATTCTCGGAGTGGTTGGTGAGAGTGGAAGTGGAAAATCCACCTTGCTGGAATGTCTATATTTTGATAAAGAAGTTACTTCTGGAGAGGCCTTTATTAGCAATTATAAAGATGGAGAAATAAATATATTTCAGGAATCCTCACAAGTAAAAAGATTTTTAAAAAACAATGTTTTAGGTAAAGTTTATCAAAATCCTATGCTTGGTCTAAAAATGGACTTCTCCTCTATTGGAAATATTGCAGAGAAATTAATAGCTGCAGGTTCAAGACGGGTATGCGACATGGAGGCCAGAGGGACGGGGTTATTGTCAAGAGTGAATATTCCACTTTTTAGAATTAAGGAGGCTCCAAAAAACTTTTCTGGAGGCATGCAACAACGGGTTCAAATAGCAAAAGCCTTATCAAACAATCCACCTATTTTACTCTTAGATGAAGTTACTACTGGTCTGGATTTATCAGTACAAGCAAATGTACTTGATTTAATTAAAGAAATACAAAGAGAACTAGGTATTAGTATGTTAGTTGTGTCCCATGACTTAGCAGTAATAAGAATGCTAGCAGATAGAACAATAGTGATGTTAGACGGAAGAATAGTCGAGGAAGGCTTGACTGATCAAGTATTAGAAGACCCTCAAAACGCGTATACTCAGCAATTAGTGCATTCGTTAATATAAATATAGATTAAGGGGGATAAGCAATTGTATTTAATAACAAACGGTCAAATAGTAACTGAAAATGGAATTTTAAATAATCATGACTTATTAATTGAAGGTGCTAGAATCAAAAAAATTGTGGCCACAGGAGAACTAGAAGGGTCAACCTTTATAAAAGTTATCGATGCCAATGGAGGAATTATTGCACCCGGATTTGTTGATATACATTCAGATTTCATTGAGACTATGGCAGCACCAAGGCCAACTACTATGATGGATTTTAATCTTTGTTTAAGAGAAAGTGAAAAAATACTTATAAATCAAGGAATAACAACGATGTTTCATTCGCTTTCCCTTTATAAATCCAACGATTTTTCTCACAAGCCAATTAGAACCTCAAAGAATGTAAGGCAATTTGTGGATTTAATAGATAAAACCCATGATAACAAGCATTTAATCCGTCATAGAGTTCATGTTAGACTAGAAATTGATAATTTTGATGAAATTGAAAACCTTAAAGGGTATATAAAAGAGAACAAGGTGCATTTAGTTTCATTTATGGATCACACACCAGGTCAGGGTCAATATAAAAATTTAGAGGTGTACAGAAATACTATTAAGGGATATAAGAATTTAAGTGATGAGGAAGTAGACTCTCTTATAGAGGGACATCAAGTGAAGGAAAAGATGACACTGGAACTAATTAAGGAGTTATCTGATTTAGCTAAGGCTAAAAATATCGCAGTAGCATCACACGATGATGATTCCAAAGAAAAGCTAAATTTGATTAAGAGTTTCGGTGTTAACATAAGTGAATTTCCTATAACTTTAGAGGTGGCTAAGTGTGCTAAGGCTTTAGGTATGTTCACAATTGCTGGGGCACCAAATGTTTTGCAAGGGGGCTCACATTCAGGAAATCTATCTGCAATAGAAGCTATTAATGAGGATACAATTGATATCCTGTGTAGTGATTATTATCCTTCAGCACTATTACATTCTATTTTTATAATGCATGAAAAATATGGGCAAGACCTTGGGAAAATGTTTAACTTAGTAACTATTAATCCTGCAAGAGCAGTGAATATGGATAAAGAGATTGGGTCCATAAAAGAAAATAAAAAAGCTGACATTATTATAATAGAAAAAATTGATGGTAACTATCCTGTTATAACCTCAGTATTTGTTGATGGAAATCTGATATCAAGGATGAATTACAGAATATGATTACTGAAAAAAAGATAATACAAAAGGAGCCTTTTATAAACAGAGATTGCAAAATTCTTAATACGAAATTAGGTGACTATACTGAGGTAGGAATTTTTAATTTCATTGAGAATGTAAGCTTTGGTGATTTTTCTTATACAGGTCAGTTTTGTTTCCTTCAAAATGCTGAGGTTGGTAAGTTTTCTAATATTGCGCCTATGGTAAGAATTGGACCAACTAATCACCCTATAGAAAGGCCAACCCTTCATCATTTTACTTATAGACGAGAGATGTTTGGTTTTGATGAAAAAGATGACCAAGAGTTTTTTGAAAAAAGAGAATCAAGGAAAACTTATATTGGACACGATACTTGGATTGGTCATGGGGCTATAATTATGCCTGGAATTAAAATTGGAAATGGAGCTGTAGTGGGTAGTGGAGCTGTGGTGACAAAGGATGTGCAAGCTTACTCTATAGTAGCGGGAGTACCAGCCAAAGAAATAAAAAAAAGATTTGAAGTAGATGTGATAAGAAAACTTGAAAGCATAGAATGGTGGCATTGGTCCTACGAAAAAATAAAAGAAAATTTTGAGGATTTTTTACTGGATATAGACTCTTTTGTAAAAAAGTATTATGGGAAAAGGTGATAGAATGGAGACTTTGTTAAAAATAGAAAATCTATGGAAAACCTTTAATCTTCATAACTTAGGAAAACATATAAAAGCATCACAAAACATTAGTATAAAAGTAAAGAAAGGTGAATTTATTGGGATTACAGGGAGAAGTGGTAGCGGAAAATCTACAATTCTTAAATGCATTTATCGAACTTATTTACCTGAAAAGGGGGAGATCTGGTATGACTCAAAGAAGTTTGGATTAGTAAACCTGTCTAAGGTTTCTGAAAGACATATTATTTATCTTAGAAAATATGAGATTGGTTATGTTTCGCAATTTTTAAACATAATGCCAAGAACCACCGCACGACAGATAGTTGAGCAAGCTGTAATAGAAATGGGCTTTAATAAGGAAATTGCCGCTAAAGACGCCAAAAAAATGTTATCACATTTTGAACTTGATAAGGAGCTTTGGGATAGCTATCCCAATACTTTTTCTGGGGGGGAAAAGCTTCGGCTTAATATTGCAAGAGCAATGGTGAAACATCCAAGACTATTACTTTTAGATGAACCAACTGCCAGTCTAGATAAGCAGTCGAAGTATAGGGTAAAGGAGCTAATTCAGCAACTAAAGGGAGAAGGTACCACAATGATAGGGATATTCCATGACATTGACTTTATGACTGGACTTTGTGATAAAAGGTACAACATGGAAGCTGGAGAGCTAATATGAAAGCAGATTTACATGTACACACAGATATTTCTGATGGTTATTATGATTTTAAAGAGACAATTAACCTAGCGAAACTTGCTGGTGTAACGCACTTAGCAATTACAAATCATGACACAATAAGAGGGCTAGAAGGGGCTATTGCACTAGGTGAAAAACAAGGTATTACTATTATTCCTGGTATAGAAATATCCGCCTTTGACTTGCAAAGTGGTAAAAAGGTTCATTTATTAGGATATTATTTTGATCTTCATGGGTTAAATATTAAAAAGTTATGTGATCCAATCCTAGAAAGAAGAAAAATAAACTCCTTTTGGCAATTAGAATCATTAATCATAGCTGGCTTTATAATTAATCTGGAAAATATGCATTTAAGGTCGAAAAACAGCGGAGTAATCTATAAACAACATATTATGGCAGAACTAGTACAAGAAAACTTTATGGATGACAGATATAAAAGTTTATACAAAGAATTATTTAAGGGTAAGGGTATTTGTGCTAAGGATATTGAATATGTTGACATGATTGATGCTGTGAAAGCTATTAAGGCCGACAATGGACTTGCAGTCCTAGCTCACCCTGGTCAGTCAGATTCCTATGATTTTATAGAGGACTTAGTAAAGGCGGGGCTAGATGGCATTGAACTAAATCATGAAGATCATAAGGTAGAGGACCACTTGAAAATTAGGGAGTATTCAAACAAATATAATTTGATTTTAACTGGTGGTAGCGACTTCCATGGACCCTATGGCACATCGATAAATATTGGAGATGTAGAATGTCCTAGTGAATATCACTATGTTTTTAAAGGAGGATTTTAATTTGAAGGATATGAAACTTTTATACTTTGCAGAATTAATCGTAAAAGAAGCAGGCAAAATTCTTAAAGAAGCCGTGAACACTAAACTTATATTAAACTTTAAAAATAATGATTATCAAGATATAGTTACAAAATATGACATTGAAATTGAGTGTTTATTGATAAAAAGAATTTTAGAAGTATTTCCATCACATAGCTTTATAACAGAGGAGAAGACATACTTGGAGCAGGGCTTCAAAGAGTTTACTTGGATTATAGACCCTATTGATGGTACTACTAATTTTGTTAGCATTGGCAAAGATTTTACAATTTCCCTAGCACTTTATAAAAACAAGCAACCACTTTTAGGTGTAGTTTATGATGTAATGAAGGACGAGATGTATAGTGCTATTTCAGGGAAGGGTGCTTTTTTGAACAATAATCCATTAGAAAGTAAAAAAGTAAACTACAGACTTATTGAAGCTCTTATAGATTTTAGTTTAAATACGATTAGTATTTTTAAAGAAAGTGAAAATATAGATATATCCAGATTGGTGAAGGATATAAGAGGGCACAGGGCCTACGGAGCAGCTTCACTTTCTATATGTAAAATACCTTTAGGACAATTACAAGGGTATATTTCAGCTAAGCTGAATCTTTGGGATTATGCAGCAGCTATAATTTTTTTGATAGAGATGGGTGGTTTTGCTTATTTTGATGGAAGTAAAATGGTAGAATACTCATTATTTCCAGGGGTATTTATAGCTACTGAAAATAAAAAAATGTGTGAAGAATTAAATATAAAATTAAACAACTATTGTATAAAATGAAAAAAATTAACAACCACTTAACGTCAACTAAGTTTGTTCATAATATTCTTAAAGTAAGATTAGAATATAGCAAAAATAATAATATTGAAAAGAGGGGTAAAAAAATGAAAAAGATTACTTTGGCAATTATAAGTTTATTAGTTGTAGGTACAGCCTTAAGTGGTTGTGCACGTGCAACAAAAACAGTATCAGGGGCGACAATAAAAAATTATGACAAGATAACAATTGTATGGTATCCAAATGAATCAGCAGAAAATTTAAAGGATACACGTGAGGAATTAGGTAAGATTATAGAAAAAGCAACTGGTAAAAAGGTTGAGCAGAAGACTACAACGGATTATTCCATAGCCATAGAATCAATAGCTAACGGTAATGCTCAAATTGCATTTATGGGAGGGCAGGGTTATGTGGAAGCTAATAAAAAAAATTCAAAGATACTGCCATTGGTTGTAAATGCAGGTAAATCTGGCACCTTAGACGATGCTATATACTACAGTTGGTTGTCAGTTAAGAAGGGAAATGAGGCTGATTACCAGAAAGCTGGAGCTTACAGCTTAGACAATATACAGGGAAAGAAAATATCTTATGTTTCTAATAGTTCAACCTCAGGATTTAAAGTACCTACCACTAATATAGTTAACTATTTTTCGAAAATGGATAAATGGAAGAGTTTAATAGCTGAAGATTTAACCGAGGGTGGAAAAGATAAATTATTTAAGGAAGTACTTTTCGGTCAATCACATCAAGGTTCAGCAATCAATCTTTTAACGGATAAGGCTGATGTTGCTGCATTTTGTAATACTACATTAGATACTTATTGTGAGGTTGAAATTGGAAAAGCAAACACTGCAGGTGCAGTTTATAAGGTTAAGACCGCTGCAGCAGCTCCTTTTGATACTTTAGTAGGAAAAGAATATGTCATTATCCAATCTACACCAGTCCTAAACGGACCATTCGCGGTAAATACAGCTGCCCTTAAGCAAGAAGATATAGATAAAATAACCACAGCCCTAATTTCCGATGAAGTAACAAATAATTCCAAAATATTCTACGTAAAAGGTATATCTACAGGGTTAATTGAAAAAGCTGGTAAAGAACATTTTATGAAGGTTGCTGATTCTTGGTATGACCCAATTAGAGAACTTTCAAAATAGTTAAATAATAAGAGAAGGAGAGTTAAAGTTATGTCTATATTGGAAGTAACCAGTCTGTCTAAGGAATATAAGGGCGGAACTAAAGCATTAACAAATGTGTCCTTCTCTGTTAAGGAGGGAGAGTTTGTTTCCATAATTGGTCCATCCGGAGCTGGAAAGTCAACTCTCCTTCGTTGCATAAATAAAATGATTGATGCTACAGAAGGGGATATAAATTTTAATGGTGAAAGCGTTAAAGAATTTAAGAAAAAGGATTTAAGAAAACTCAGAACTAAGATCGGCATGATTTTTCAACATTATAATTTGGTTAATAGATTAAGCGTTGTGGAGAATGTACTTCACGGTAGACTTGGATACAAGTCTACCTTTCAAGGGGTAATTGGGAGGTATACAGAAGGTGAAAAGAAGAAAGCTTTTGAAATATTAGACAAACTGGGATTGCAGGAGCAGGCTTATAAACGATGTGATGAACTAAGTGGTGGACAAAAGCAAAGGGTGGGTATCGCAAGAGCCTTGATTCAGGATCCTAAAATGATACTTTGTGATGAACCCATAGCATCCCTGGACCCCAATGCTTCAAAAATAATTATGGACCATTTGAAAAATATAAACACTGAAATGGGCATAACCTGTATATTTAATCTTCATCAAGTAGACGTGGCTTTGAGATATTCTGATAGAATAATAGGAATTAATAGTGGTAGGGTTATATTTGATGGAAAGCCGGGACAACTGACTAAAAATAACATTCATGAGATTTATGGTTCCGAAGCAGGAGAATTGATTACTGATTAAGATCTGGAGGTCTAAATATGAAGCTTGATATATTTAAAAAGAGAAAAAAGCAGTTAGTTATATTTTGGATAGGGATAATAGTGGTAACCTTAGGTTCTATGATTATTACAGAATATGACCCAATTCTTGGCATAACATCAATACCAAAAGCAATCCTTTGGGCTTGCTCCAATTTTTATCCGAATACAAAGGCGCTATCAAGATTACCCAGTATATTAGCTAAGCTTAAAGAAACCATATTTTTATCTATCGCGGCTACCACCACTGCTAGTGGACTTGCTTTATTGTTTAGCTTACTTGGTTCAAAGACAACAAATACAAATGGAATAATGAGCACACTAACAAGATTAATAGCTTCAGTATTTAGAAATGTACCAGATACAGTATGGGCCATGGTATTATTATTTTCCTTTGGACAGAATGCTATGACTGGATACTTTGCATTGTTTTTTACAACCTTTGGAGTCCTAACCAGAGCTTTTATTGAGGCTATAGATGAAGCAAGCTATGATTCTGTTGAAGCACTACAATCAACAGGTGCAACATATTTCCAGATAGTAGCACAAGCAGTTATACCATCAACAACTCCCCAACTTATTAGCTGGATATTGTTTATGCTAGAGACAAATATTCGAAGCTCCACATTAATTGGATTACTCACGGGTACTGGTATTGGTTACACCTTCAGTATGTATTATAAAAGCATGAATTATAATGCAGCGAGTCTTGTAGTTATAACCATAATTTTTTCTGTATTTGTTATTGAAGTTATCTCAAATTATGTAAGAAGGGTGATTTTATAATGGAAATATCAAACTCACCAAAAATGGAAGTATTCGGTGGTATAGAAAGACACATAATAAGAAATAAAGATGGGAAAATTAAAACAAAAGTAGGTAGTGGATCACAGCATGCAGTTAGTATAACCATGCTAGTTCTCATTATATTGACTATATATGGGTTTTGTACCTTTGATTATAAAGATTTAAATTTCGTGGACGCTAGTTTCAAAACCTTAGCAAATTTAAAAACTGTGTTTTTAGAACCAAAGGCTTCACACTTTACTGTAATTGAAGGATTATATGAAGTACTTATAACAATGGCGCTAGCATTTTTAACAACTCTTATTGGTGCAGTCTTGGCATTAATTATTGGCTTATTTGCTGCTAAAAATCTTTCAAATGTTTACATCTCAAATATAATAAAAACCTTTGTATCCTTTATAAGAGCTGTTCCAACTGTACTGTGGGTCTTAATATTTGCTGTTGCTGCTGGACTCGGAAGTGTAGCAGCAGTTATCGGCCTAAGTCTTCATTCTGTGGCATATTTGATAAAGGCTTATTCAGAAATTTATGAGGAAGTAGATAGTGGTGTTATAGAAGCATTAAAGGCAAGTGGTGCCAACTGGTGGCAAATTGTTTTTCAGGCAGTTTTGCCTTCAACTGCCACTTCTCTACTTGCTTGGACCTTTATGAGATTTGAAATCAACTTTACAAATGCTGTGGCAATGGGTGCTGCTGCAGGTGCTGGTGGCATTGGCTTTGATTTGTTTATGGCGGGAGGTTTTTATTTCGATTTAAGAGCTGTTGGTATTATCTCATATTTAATTCTAGCTTTTGCACTACTTCTTGAAATTTTCTCCACAAAAATGAAGAGTAAATACTTAGCTTAATATAAATAAAAATATAAGTAACTCTTTTGTAATAATTGGTTATCTAGATTATTACAAGAAGGAGTTACTTTTACACAGTTTATTCAAAACTATTTACAGGTTAGTAAAATAGTGCACGCTCTTTTTCTAGTTACTTTCTTGATTTCTTCTTTGTATTATCTTTTTCAAGAATTTCATACACTTCACTTACATTTTCAGAAACAATAAAAATAGTTGGAGAAATCTCAAGAAGTTGCTCGTTTTTGATTTTTTGAACCCAATCTTCCACTGTACCATCCACTTTAAATTTGTTTTTGTTATTCATTAGTATCTTTACTGACATGTCGCATTCCTCCATTAGTTTATTTATAATATAGAAAATTATAGCATATTGTGAAATTTAAAAATACGTTCCAAAGGTAATTTTAACAATAAGATAACAACGCATTAACCCGATCTACACTATAAAATACTTAATTTGGAATAAAATATAAGTATAGGGGAGGTGTAATACTATGATAGTTGATACCCACTTACTCATATCTCAAATCATATATAAGTCTATTTCAAAGGAAATCAATTTTAAACTAAATAGGCTAGACTTTGCATATGGGAATATAAAACCGGATTTTAACAATAACGATATTAAGTGTGGACACACATTAGATGAAAGCTTATACAGTGTTAATAAATATTCAGAGGAATTGAAGAGGAAAAACATTTCCAATAGGGAATTTTCAAGAGCGTTAGGGGTAATAAGTCACTTTGTTTGCGATTATTTTTGCTTATATCATAGGGATGGTAATGAGAAAAAAGGCGTGTTTGAGCATCTTTTATATGAATTAATTCTTCATATAAAATTAATATCTCTTATGCTAACATGTAAGATACATCTCAGTAGTTATGAGACCTTTGGAAATAGCGTAGAGGCTATAGTATGGGACCTACAAACCAAATACAATTCAGATGCAGAAAGCCTATCGAGAGATATAACCTATGCATTATTTGGGGCTTCGCAAATTTCTAGATTAATAATAAGTTCAAGTTCGTTGCGTTTTCAGCAAAGGGAAACTAATATTTCAGCAGAATATGGACTAGGTAAGGTAAATGGAGGGAATTTATAAGCTGGTAATAGATAGTTATGCTATTTCTTTTTTGAAAGCTTCTTTTCAGGTTTCTCATACACTTCACTTATGTTTTGAGAAATCACATAAGTGAAGTGTATGAGAAATTTTAAGAACTTGTTCACTTTTGATTTTTTCAATCAAATCTTCCAATGTACCATCTACTTTAAATTTATTCTGGTTATTCATTAATATCTGTACAGACATATTACAATCCTCCATTAACTATTTTTTCTACATTATAATATTGCAGATAAATATGATGAAAAAAGTGTTACTATATATTATTATTTACCTCCAACAAAATATCTATACAGTTTATAATGAAAATAACCACGTAATATTTAACGTGTATTTAACTTACACTTAACACTAAGTAGATTGATTAAAAGTAAGGACAGTAATACAATATGAGTATAAACAAATATAATCATATAACATTTTTATT
The DNA here is from genome assembly GCA_014380625.1 of Clostridiaceae bacterium. Classification (GTDB taxonomy): domain Bacteria; phylum Bacillota; class Clostridia; order Clostridiales; family Clostridiaceae; genus JACMJL01. Next base: position 258 of record JACMJL010000243.1, on the reverse strand, counting down.
AAGATAAAAATTCTAATAATGTGAAAAATTAAAATATAGTAATCTATTTTAATTAAAGAAAGGAGATGTTTTTTATGGTAAATAACAAATATCCAAGTTGTGATGTAGCAGGTGGAGGTAGAGTATTTTTAAAAGGTACTAAAAATGGAGAAAAGTTTAAAATCATTGAAATGTCAGCTGAGGAAATAAAAATAAAAACTAATCTTCAGTTAGAATTAGATGCTATAGTTGATTTAAAAATAAGTCTTGATTCAGTAT
>JACMJL010000242.1 GCA_014380625.1 Clostridiaceae bacterium | reverse complement strand
TCATAGGTGTAATCATAACCAAATTCAATAGTATTTCCATTGACCTTTTTCCAAGCATCTATACCTAAAAGCATAAGCTTACCTTTGACCATACCGTTAGAACCTGTTAATAATGTATCATACATTGGTATTTCAATTATAGCCATGTCTGCAAAGGCAAATCCTAATAAGCCCATTAAATATTCTGTATGTCCTTCTGCCTCTAGATTTTCACTCATATTATCCCAAAGTTTAGTTTTTGCGTTAATATAATTACTCATAAAAGTAGAAAGTTCCGTACTTACCTCATACTTTTTATCAGTAGAGCTAGATGTACTTGAAACTTCTTTGCTAGGAAGTGAGGATTTGTCCGTCTTACCACAGCCTGAAAAAACAAACATACAAATTAAAATTATTACAAAGATAATTTGTTTCATTTTCTCCCCCAAACTAATTTATATACACTATTATATGTGGTATGAAACCTTAATATACCAATTATTAATGTTTCAGCTCCCTAAGTAAATTTGCCATTTCAATAGCTGTAACTGCGGCATCATAACCCTTGTTACCTGCCTTCGTTCCAGCTCTTTCTATTGCCTGTTCAATTGTATCTGTAGTTAAGACACCAAATATAACTGGAATCTCTGTATCTAAAGTTACACTTGCAATACCCTTTGATACTTCACTTGATACATAATCAAAGTGAGGAGTTGAGCCTCTTATTACAGCACCTACACATATAACTGCATCATATCTTCCGGATTTAGCCATTTTTTTTGCAATCAAAGGCATTTCAAAAGCTCCCGGTACCCAGGCTATCTCAATTTCACTTTCCTCTACACCATGACGTTTTAATCCATCTAAGGCTCCAGATAAAAGCTTGCCACCGATAAATTCATTAAACCTTCCTACTATAATACCAAACTTCAACCCTTGTGCTATTAATTTTCCTTCATAAATATTCATTTTATTTCCTCCTAAATCTCATCAAAATTTAATATATGACCAAGTTTTTTTTGCTTAGTTTTTAAATAGTATTCATTCTTTTCATTATGATTCATCTGGATTGAAACTCGCTCCACAATCTCCATACCATAACCGGTAATGCCAGCCATTTTCTTAGGATTGTTAGTTATAAGTTTTACCTTCTTTACCCCAAGGTCTACAAGAATCTGGGCTCCTATTCCATAATCTCTTAAATCCGCTGGAAAGCCTAAGGCAATATTTGCTTCTACAGTATCCATTCCCTGGTCTTGAAGTTCGTAAGCTTTAATTTTATTTATTAGTCCAATACCTCTACCTTCTTGCCTCATGTATAGAAGTACTCCTCTGCCTTCCTCCTCTATCCTTTTCATAGCTTCAGCAAATTGCTCACCACAGTCACATCTTAGTGAACCAAAGGCATCACCAGTGAGGCATTCTGAATGGACTCGTATAAGTACAGGCTCTCCGCTTGAAACATCACCTTTTACTAGGGCAACATGATGCTCAGAATTTAGAATATTCTCATAGCCAACCATTCTAAACTCACCATATTTTGTTGGCATCTTTGCTTCTGTAACTCTCTTTATATATACTTCATTCTTTCTACGATAAGCAATCAAATCTGCTATAGTAATGAACTTTAAATTATGTTTATTAACGTATTCTATAAGCTGAGGGGTTCTTGCCATGGTGCCATCTTCGTTCATTATTTCACAAATTACTCCCGCTGGATATAGACCTGCAAGTATGGCAAAGTCCACTGCCGCTTCAGTGTGTCCGGACCTTTTTAATACTCCTCCCTTTTTAGCTTCTAGTGGAAACATATGACCAGGTCTCATAAAATCTTTTGGAGTTGCCTTCGGATCTAAAATTTTTTGTACAGTAAGAGACCTATCCTGTGCTGAAATACCCGTAGTAGTACCTACAGCATCTATAGAAACCGTAAAGGCAGTTCCATGTGGGTCAGTGTTTCTTTCTACCATTGAAATAATATTTAATTCCTGCAACCTCTCACCAGTAGTGGGCATACAGATAAGGCCTCTTCCATATTTAGTCATAAAATTTATTGCCTCAGGAGTTACCTTTTCAGCTGCCATAAGTAGGTCTCCTTCATTTTCTCTGTCTTCGTCATCCACTACAACTATCATTTTTCCTGCTTTAATATCTTCAATGGCTTCTTCGATTGTATTAAATTTATACATAATATAACCCCCTCCAATTCCTATGCGAATCCGTTTTCGCTTAGAAAATTTAAATCTATAGTTTTTTTAGCAGTAGTCTGATCCTTTGCTCCAAGAAGCTTTTCTATATATTTTCCTATAACATCACATTCTAGGTTTACTTGGTCACCTATCCTTTTGTAAAGCAATGTAGTCTTTTCCTTGGTATGTGGAATTATTGAGACTTTGAGTTCAGTGTCATCTACATAGGCTACTGTTAGGCTTACTCCATCTATTGCAATAGATCCTTTATGTACTACATATTTTAAGATTTCAGTATTGGCTGCGATTGTAATCCATACTGCATTATCCTCCTGCTCATAATTATTCACCCTTCCAATACCGTCAATATGTCCACTTACAATATGTCCTCCCAATCTATCCGAGGCTTTTAGAGCTCTCTCTAAGTTTACATCCTCCCCTTTAGAAAGCTTATGAAGATTACTGCTTCTCATAGTTTCTGCCATTACATCAACTATAAAACTATTACTATTAAAGGAGGTAACCGTAAGACAAACTCCGTTAGTTGAAATACTGTCTCCAAGCTTTACTCCCTGAAGAACCGTGTCTGCTTTAATGGTTATTCTAGCCGATTTCGTAGACTTAGTAACCGCTTCAACTTTACCTATTTCTTCTATCAATCCCGTAAACATTAACTTATACCCCCGCTCTCAATATATCCTTCTATCATAATGTCATTTCCAAAACGCTTAAAATCTATACCATTAAGAGAAATCGCCTCTTTCATATAGGCTTTTCCCTGACCACCAACTGAGGTTTTTGCTGTATTTCCACCTAAAATTTGGGGAGCTATAAAAGCATAGACCTTATCCACAATTCCGTCTTGAAGAGCAGAATAATTTAGTTCACTTCCACCTTCTAGCATTACACTGTCTATTTTTCTTTCTCCTAGAGCTTTCATTAAAAACACCAGGTCTACCCTACCATTTTTTACCGGTGTTATGATAATCTCAGCGCCTTTTTCTTCTAAAGCTTTAATTTTGCCTTTATCTACTTTTTCAGTAGTTGCTATAATTGTTCTTGCCTTTGACTTAATATTTAACACTTTTGCTTCAAGAGGTATTCTCCCACTACTATCCACAATTATTCTTATAGGATCACTTCCAATTCCCCACTGAAGTCTGGTAGTTAGCGAGGGATTATCCGAAAGTACTGTGCCTATTCCTACCATAATGCCAGCCACCCTATGTCTAAGTTGGTGTACATATTCTCTTGAAAGTTCTCCTGTAACCCACTGAGAATCTCCAGTGTATGTAGCAATTTTACCATCCAAAGTCATAGCAGTTTTCATAAGGCAAAAGGGCATTTTTGTAGTTATATATTTAAGAAATATTTCATTAAGCTTTTTCCCCTCTTCTGCTAGTATTCCTGTAACCACCTCTATGCCATTATCTTCTAGGATTTTTATACCTCTTCCTGCCACTAATGGATTAGGGTCCTTTAAACCAATAATTACTTTTTTCAATTTGTTTTCTACTATTGCATCAGCACAGGGTGGGGTTTTCCCATAATGAGAGCAAGGTTCCAGCGTAACATACATAGTAGCTCCATTGACATCTTCAGTTGCATTAATAAAAGCGTTAACCTCTGCATGATGACTTCCATATATCTGATGATAACCTTCACCAATAATCCGTCCAGCCTTAACAATTACAGCACCTACTAATGGGTTGGGATTTGTGTGGCCAGCACCCATTTTTGCTAGTTCCAGCGCCCTTTCCATGTATTTAATATCCAAGATGATCCCTCCAATTATTTTCAGAAAAATTAAAAGCCCTGAGAATAAATTCTCAGGGCACTAGTTTGTTAAAAACAATTTAAATAACACTATAGCAAAAAACTACAGATTAAATCATTCATCATCTTCTTTCATCCAGACTTTACTGTCGGCCTCGGAGTTTCACCGAATCAACCAATTACGGTTCGCGGGCTATACCGCCGGTAGGGAATTTCGCCCTGCCCTGAAGATTAGTATATTCTATTTATTATTAAATTATCACTTAATGATATTATTGTCAATAAAATAAAAAAATAACTAGAAGTGCCTGATTATCTCAATCTAGGTTATTCTAGTCCTTTTTTATAAAAGAAATGTGAAGGATTACTGAAAAAGTGAAACTTTTAATGGTTCTCGCATTTAATCAGCAGTTCCTATTTTTTCTTTTTTTTCTTAATATCTTTGATATCAATTACTTCCATATCTGTGTTTCTTAGTCTATTTGGCTTTGCTTTCGCTTTAATAACTGCAGTAGTAGCATATTTAGTTTTATTCGTTTTTAAATTAACCTGTGCTGGTCGGGGTTTCCCTCTCAAGCCCATAGTATCCATAAACCATAAAACAAGTACAATAACTACTCCAGATTGAATATTGGTAAATATGGAATTTTCCTTAATAACTTCAGCTTGAATTAGAAACATAGGACCCACAAAAGCTATAACAAATATACCAACAATTACCCATTTATTCACCTTAAGTTTTGAGAAAACATATTTCTTTAAAAGTGAATAAGTTATAAATCCTATTACCATAGAGCCTACTAATCCAATTAAAATATCCGTTGTCATGTTCATCCCTCCTACTGTTACAATCTACTACTTTATTATTCTACATTTCGAGGGAGATATCAATAGCTTTATTGGAAATTAGAAAATATATTTTTCTCCAGGTTTTCTGCAGAACAAAGTAACATCGCTAACTTCAGATTGCTGAGTAATAAATCTAGTGATTCTTTCCACGCCAAAACCCGCACCAGCAGTCTTAAATATTTCCCCTTGCTTTGCAAGTTCTATATAATATCTAAAAGCATTCTCATCTGTAGCTAATTCTCTCATTCTTAAAAGAATTCTATCTAAAGTAAATTCTCTTTCTCCACCACTTAAACCTTCCCCGAAACCTAAAGGCCATATAAGATCATAGTTTCTATAAGTTCCTAAATTATCTAAATCTTCTGCATCATAAAACTCTCTCTTATGATTTGTTAAGAAGAAGGGCTCTAACGCAGCTTTTGAAGCTTCTGCTTCGAAGTCATCACCATATTTCTCCTGTAATTCCTCAGTTGAATATTTTTTAAAAGGTCCGGTTAAAATAAGATGGTCTGTTCCTACTTCAAGTCTAGTTAACTCTTCAATACAGTTTTCCCTAACAAATTCAAATATATAAGTAATAATTTCTTCTATAAATTTAAGTACATCTTCCATAGTAGCTTCTTTAAATTCAAAATCCACTTGAGTAAACTCAAATAAATGTCTTGAGTCTCCTCTAGTAGCTAACTCTAATCTTATGTTAGGAGATACTATATAAAGACTATCAATATCTGGGTTTAACATTGTCAACTGTTTGTGGAATATCATTGATTTCATAACGTTGAACTTTTGATTACTATAATTTAATTCACATTCTTCAACACTATGGTTTAAGGTATCTGTGATTGGAGACATCATAAGAGGTAATACCCTTGTAATTCTTCTCTTATACATAAACTCATCTACTGCTTTTAAAACTGACTGTTGAACGAATAGTATATCTTTAATTTTTTTATTTTTAATTTTAGCCACTGCTCTTTCTAGTATTTCTTTTTCTTCTTTTATTAATTCTCCCACTATAATTCCCCCTAATAAATCTTCATTTATATTTTATTCATTGATAATATAGTATTACATCAAATGGATTATTGCAATATATTTAATAAAGATTTATTTTTTTTAGCACTTCAATAATTTACGGTACCTTTAATTACCACACTGTTAAATTACTATTTTTATTTAAGGATTTTTTGCTAATATGTTAATATATTTGTTATAATAATATAAAGTATATAATATTGTTAATTTTATATAGCTATTTATATTAATTTAATAGGAGCTGATGTTATGGAATTAAATATTTCTGGTTTAGATGAATTAGACTATCAAATATTAGACATTTTAATAAAAGACTCTAGAACTCCTTATCTTGAAATTGCAAGACAATGTCATGTAAGTGGAGGAACCATTCACGTTAGAATGAATAAGATGCAAGAAATGGGATTAATAAAAGGTACAAAACTTATAATAGATACAAATAAACTTGGATATGATGTTTGCTGCTTTATTGGAATCTTTCTTGACAAAGCCTCTTCATACCCTAATGTACTAGAAGAATTGAGAGCAATAAAAGAAATAGTTGAGTTACATTACACTACAGGAGCATATTCCGTTTTTATTAAAGTCATCTGTAAGAGTATTACTCATCTTCAGGATTTGCTAATGAACAAGCTTCAAGTAATTCCAGGAGTTCAAAGTACAGACACTTTTATAACCTTATCTCAACCTATAGATAGGAACATATCACTTTAAGATAAGTTATTTTTTAAAATGTCCAATTGAAAGTATATTTTTTTTGTGATAGAATGTTGATGGGTAGTATCCGTAAGGAACTGCACCTAAGTGTTTTTTATTTTAATCTTCTGCTCATATCAATTTTGAATGAGACAGCTATTTAGGGAGTTAGACCTCGGCATAGCTTGAGGTTTTTTTATTTTAACAAATTGTTATTTATTTCACAAATGGTGGTGATATAATGAATTATATAATAGGTTTTATTGGTGCTGGTAGAGTTGGTTTCTCCTTGGGAAAATATTTTTCTAAGGCTGGTCTAGAGATTTGTGGGTATTATAGTAAAAACCCTGCGTCCTCTCTAGAGGCAGCGGAATTCACAGCATCAACTAGTTTTGAAGACCTAGCTGAATTAGTCATAAACTGCAATTTACTTTTTATTACCACTCCCGATGATAACATTAAAGAAATTTGGCTTACCATTCAAAAATTTGATTTAAAGAATAAGATTATTTGCCATACAAGTGGATCTTTTTCTTCTACCATATTTTCAGATATAAACACTTCAGGAGCATTTGGATATTCTATCCACCCTATGTTTCCATTTCCAGATAAATTAAACACTTATAAGACTTTGAACAAAGCTTATTTCTCTTTAGAGGGAGATTCCTGCTATTTCCAAGAGTTAAAAATCCTTCTTGAAGATTTAGGGAATAAGGTTATCCCACTTAAAGCTCACGAGAAAGCCCTTTATCACCTTGCTAATGTAACAGTTTCAAATCTAGTACTATCTTTATTAGATATTGGAACGGGTTATTTAGAGCAGTGTAATGTTTCTAAGCAGGAAGCCATTAATGCTTTATGCCCGCTTATAGAAGCGAATGTTTTAAATATTAAAACAAAAGGATTCCTAGCAGCCTTAACTGGTCCCATTGAACGTGGAGACATAGAAACCATAAAAAAACATTTAAGAGTTCTTCCAAATAACGATTATTATATTTATAAAAGATTATCTCTTAATTTGGTTAAACTGGCAGAGAGAAAAAATAAAAAAAGAAATTATGAAAATTTAAAAAAGAAATTAGAGGAGGATACTTATGAAAAATAGTGTATCGACATTTTTATCCGCTAAAAAACAAGGTAATAAATTATCTATGCTTACTGCCTACGATTATTCTATGGCAAAGCTTATAGATGATTCAGGCATTAATGGTATCTTAGTTGGTGATTCTCTTGGAATGGTTTGCTTAGGCTATAAGGACACCTTAAGTGTCACCATGGAAGATATGATTCATCATACTAAGGCTGTTACTCGCGGAACCCAAAATGCTCTTGTAGTTGCTGATATGCCCTTTATGTCCTATCAAACCTCTGTTTACGATGCCGTTAAAAATGCAGGCAGACTTGTTCAAGAAGCAGGTGCTCAGGCTATTAAGCTTGAAGGTGGTGCTACAGTTTGTGAGCAGGTAGCAGCAATAGTAAAGGCACAAATACCTGTTATGGGTCATATAGGTTTAACTCCACAATCAGTAAATATGTTCGGAGGCTTTAAGGTTCAAGGAAAAGGAGAAATTGCTGCAAAACAGATTATAGAGGATGCTAAAAAACTTGAGGCAGCTGGAGTTTTTGCTATTGTTCTTGAAGGTATACCTTATAAATTAGCTGAACTAATCACAAAGTCAGTGTCTGTTCCTACCATTGGAATTGGAGCTGGTCCAAGCTGCGATGGACAAATACTAGTATATCAAGACATGGTAGATATATATCCTGGTAAAAAACCAAAATTTGTTAAAACCTATGCAAACGTTGGGGAAATCATGACAGGGGCCTTCAAAGCCTACATAGAAGAAATAGAACATGGTACCTTCCCAGCAAAAGAACATTGCTTTGAAATAGATGACGAAGTCCTAAATAAACTTTACTAGAAGGAGAAGATACTTATGAAAACAGTACAAGGTATAAAAGAAGTAAGAAAACAAGTTGAAAAATGGAGAAGAAAGGGCCTAACCATTGGAATGGTTCCAACTATGGGATTCTTACATGATGGCCATGAAAGTTTGATTAATAAAGCTAGAAAAGAGAATGATAAAGTTATAGTCAGTATATTTGTGAATCCAACTCAGTTTGGACCAACCGAAGATTTTGCCGCTTATCCTAGAGATTTAAAAAAGGATGAAAAATTATGTAAGAGAGCTGGGGCTGATTTAATATTTAATCCGGAAGCATCAGAAATATATATTGATGATGCTAGTACTACTGTTAATGTTTTAGGGTTATCTGAAGGCCTTTGTGGTGGAAAACGTCCAGTTCATTTTGGAGGAGTTTGTCTGGTAGTATCTAAATTATTTAACATTGCAACTCCTGATAAAGCATACTTTGGTGAAAAAGATGCACAGCAACTTGCTGTGATAAAGAGAATGGTTAGAGATCTAAACTTCAATGTAGAAATAATTGGTTGTCCAATAATAAGAGAACTTGATGGTTTGGCAAAAAGTTCTAGAAACACCTATCTTTCAATAGAGGAACGAAAAGCAGCTTTAATTTTAAATAAAAGTTTAAAACTTGCAAAAAAAGCAATCAATAAAGGTGAAAATAATTCTCAAAAAATATTTGAAATTATTACAAATAAAATTGAAACAGAAACTTTATCAAAAATAGATTATATTGAAATAGTTGATAGCAACACATTAAAACCAATTGAAACTCTTTCTTCATCGTCCTTAATTGCTATAGCAGTTTATATTGGAAAAACCAGATTAATTGATAACTTTACAGTGGAGGTAAAATAATGCAATTAAACATGTTAAAGTCAAAAATTCATCGAGCAATAGTTACAGAAGCAAAGTTAAACTATGTTGGTAGTATTACAATTGATGAAGATCTTATGGACACAGCTAATATACTAGAATGTGAAAAAATACAGGTTGTGGACGTTAATAACGGTTGTAGACTGGAAACTTATGTTATCCCTGGTGAACGTGGTAGTGGAGTTGTTTGTCTTAACGGAGCAGCTGCAAGATATGTTCAACCTGGCGACCATGTAATCCTAATGACCTATTGTCAATTGGATGAAAAAGAAGCTAAATCACATAAACCTGTTGTAGTTTTTGTAGATGAAGAAAATTATGTAATAGACGTAACAAATTACGAAAGACACGGTGAAATTAAATAAATAAATAATTTTTAAAAAACTGCAAATACTAACATTGTAAATTTAATAAAAGGAGATGTAGTATATGCGAACTTTAGACTCAATCGCACTAGTATTTGTAGTTATTGGAGCCGTAAACTGGGGTTTGATTGGATTCTTCCGATATGACCTAGTCTCCAACCTATTTGGAGTAAACACCATGCTAACTAGAATAATTTTCGCCATTGTTGGAATTTGTGGACTTTATGCAATTTCATTCTTTGGCCGTGACAGAGAAGTCACAAGGGAAAAATAAAATAAAATAAAAGGTTCTCAAGATAATATTTGAGAACCTTTTATTTTTATTAATTAATAAATGCTGTTATATCCAACACACCTTTAGTCTCACTTTCATCAAAAACCAAATAAATATTTCCTTCAATTATTTCTCCCATATCTAAAAAGCAAAAAATATCAAGTTTGAAATTCTCTAAATGATAATCCTTAAAGGGTATATCTATGCTACCTCTCTTTTGAGATTCCTTTAGATCTCTTTCAATGTTTTTATTGAAATCTCTTAAAAGAAAATCAGGTATCCATTTTTTCTTATTAAATTTCAAATAATCAAATTTAACTATTTCCTTTAAAATTTTATTATCAAGATCAAGAACTTCGCTATTAAACTCTAAAAATACCTTATAATACTCTACAGAAGATATACTTCTACTAAGATAACCTTTATCATAAAAAAACGTCCCTAAACTTAAATAAAAATCAAAGGCAGCTTGAAACTTAGGAATAAAGTATTTTAATATAGTCTTAAACTTTTGAGAATTATAATATTTATCCACCATCTCCTCAACTCTCTTAAGTAAAATGATTTCTTCATAACTTATGTCCTTAGTTTTAAGAACCTCATAAGGAGTGTAAGGAGAGTGTACAATACCCCATTTTTCTATTTCCTCCTTCATAGGCGCACCTTTTAATATCTTTAAAAACCCAAGTTGTATTTCATCAGGTTCTATAGCGTACAAATCATTAAAAGACTTTTTAAAGGATGAAAGGTTTTCCCCTGGAAGTCCTGCAATCAGGTCTAAATGTTGCTTTATATTACCATATTTATTTAGTTGCACAACTTGTTTTTTTATATCCTCAAAAACTACAAATCTATTTATATTTTTTAACACTTCATTATTTGTGGTCTGGACTCCCACTTCAAACTGAAATCTACCCTTGGGAGCCTTCTCTAAAAGTTTTAACTGCTTATCATTTAATATATCTGCTGAGATTTCAAAATGAAAGGTAGTTTCAATATCTAAACCCATTAAATATTCCCAAATCCCCATAGCAAAGTCATCGCTACAATTAAAAGTTCTGTCAACAAATTTTATGAGTCTTACCTTTCTATCTATTAAAAATTGTAAATCCTTTTTAACTCTTTCTACATCCATAAACCTAACGCCACGTATAACTGAGGAGAGGCAGTATTTACAATTGAAGGGACAACCCCGTGAGGCCTCAAAATAAACTATTTTATTATTTAAATCCTCATCCATTGTATATGGAAAAACAATTTTATTTAAATCCATAAGTTTTCTTTTCCCACCATACAATATTTCATTATTTTCTTTATAGTACAATCCTCTAACCTCTTTAAGGTCTTTATTAGCTATTACACATTCTATAAATTCTCTGAAGGTTTCTTCCCCTTCTCCTTCAATTAAGTAATCTGATAAACTGTCTTTTAAATACTTTTCACTTTCAAAGGATACTTCTGGCCCGCCATATAACAATTTTATATTGTTATCTATAAGTTTGATTAAATATGATATTTGTTTAACAAAATCTTTATTCCAGATATAACAAGAAAAAGCAACTATATCTGCTTTTTCTGATATAATTTCTTGAACAATTCTTTCCACTCTATCATTTATGGAAAACTCTCTTATAAGACACTCATAAGAAAGGTCCTCAGTAAAGGCTTTTAAATATCTAATTGCAAGGTTACTATGTGTAAATCTAGAATTTACTCCAACTAATAATACTTTCATTTGTTATACCTACTTTCTCTACCTTTGAGAGCTAAAACTGGCTAATTATTTTTTTAACGCCCCTTACATAGTATAACTTATGTTATTATTTATAAGCAATTTTTTTTCCTTTAATGCAGTAGATATTATCTGAGCATGTATAATCAATTATTTCAAAGTATTTTTCAATAACTTTTTTTGTACTCTCGAAAGAAGTATCTTTAAGCATATTTAATTCCTTTAGTTTTATAATTTTAATTTCCCGTCCTGGCAAAACAACTTTTAATCTTTTATTAAAAATTCTACCATAAGGTTTATCTAAATCCCAAATATATATAACGCCTTCCCGCTTTAGGTGTTTTACAAGGTCAAACAAAACTTTCTTTCTGTTATACTTTAACCAAATATTGCTTAAGGCAAAAAACACAATACAAGAATCATAAAAATCATCTTCAATTTTTTCTTTTTCATTTTTTCCTTCCAGGTAATCTACACTGATTTCATCATTACCATTCTTAAATAAACTATATGTAATACCATAATTACAAAATCCTACATCAAGTACATTGCCATGTAAGTTTTGATTTTCTAAATTTATTAATATTGTGTTTTTCAAATGTCTTCACTCCTTTTTTATTTCAAATGCTTAGTAGCTATATTTTAATATTCTTCATAAAAAAAATAACTCCTCCATATATTGGAAGAATTATTTCGTAATTCATTTTGTGGTTTTATGGTTTAATGCTTTGATTAAAAAAATTATTCCAGTGGCTATAATTAAAAGAAGCCCATATAAAAATTCAACATGAAATTTATTTTCTACTTGTATCTTGAGTTTACTTACTTGAACAATATACCCTGCTTTGCTATCTAAAATTATAAGTGAACCTTGATAAAATTTAATGCTTTTAATATTGCTTACATTATTTAGTTTAATTTTTTCTTGAAGACTACCCACATTTGTTAACTCAGAAATACTATTTAATTTCTGATCATAAAAAAACATACTATCTAGTTTTCCAAAATCATTTTTTTTATCAACAGCCATAGTTCCTATGGTACTAACATACTTATTCTGATATATTGGTGCAGGAGGATTTACTGTAGGTTGGTTTTCAATAATAAAGGAATCGTTAATTTTATTGAATCTTGGTGAATTTATAGGATCACCTCCACTATAATCCGGCCATCCATACCACTGCCCCTTCTTTATTTCAAATAAATAATCATAATCATATTGAATAGGTCTTAATCCTCTATCTTCCATTCCCCCCACTGTGGCAAATAGTTTTCCCTTTGAATCAAAATCCATTCCCAAAACATTTCTAATACCACAAGCAAAATTTTCTGCTCCCTTATTAATTATGTTTATTTTTATAATTGAAGCATTACCTGGAAAATGCCCAGGTATACTCTGATTTTCAACAATCTTTGTTTTATAGGGTACAAAAGGTCCTGTATTTTCAGTTCCAAATTTTAAAGCTTTAATTATTATGTTAAAAGGAGTTATATCATGATTATATGTATTTGTTTTCACCCATAAATTATCTGGTCCAACTACTCCAGAGTTGGTTGCTGCACCTATCGAGATATATAAATCCTCTCCATTTAATTTTATAATACTATTCTTATAATCACCAAAATTAGGCAAACCCTTTATTAACTCCTCTAAGTTTCTATCTTTTAAATCCAAGCTAAAAACAGAGCAATTCGATGAGAAATAAAGCTTGCCATTTTGAAACTCCAGCGAATTTATATTAAGTGTATCGTCCCTTAATATGTCATAACTTTTCCCACTTACTGCTATAAATTGTATTTTATCTTTGTAAGCTATGTAATAATTACCTTTTGAATCAACTGCAAAATCTCTGCTAGCAGCTACACCTTTATATTTTATTTCCCAGTACTTATCCTTATCTACTAATGAAATATTATATGTATTACTAAAATAACTTTTAATACAACTTCCACCAAGTATAATTAATAAACAAATTATTATTATGTACTTAATTCTTTTAATCAAAATCTATTCCTCCAAAAAAAAAATCCTCTTGACTATATTTATTTACATAGTTAAAGGGATATACCTATATATTTAATCCATTTTAGTTATTCTTAAATTAACAAATATTTTTTATTTTTTTGCAGATTGATGGTATAATAAAGCTTGTGTTATATATTTAACCGAGGAGGTAATAGGATACTATGAAAAACAACATACTTTCTATACTTTATGAAGATAAAATTTTAGCAAAATACACAGGTGTTAAATATATAATAAGTAATGCACTAAAAGGTAATCTTTTTTTATTGTTTTTTGTTTCTCCTGAGTTTATTTTGCAAGCATCCATCATCAATTATTTTGTAAATAGTAATCTAGATAATTTAAGTAGGAAACAGTTGGATGTATTAAAATTATTATCTTTAAACATTATATCCGATGAAATACTTTTAGAAACAAATGAATCTGTTGATGAAAAAAGTTTAATTTATCCATTTATATACTTCGCTAAAAATCAAACTCTTCCAAATGAAGTGCTTAATAACTTAATAGAAGCTCTTAATTATAAAAGCAATATTTCAAAAGAATATTTTTATATTAATATCCTTCTAAGCTACTATTACCTTCAATTTAGAAACTTCACTTTATTAGAAAAGCACATAAAACATTGCTTAGAATACATTAATTTTAATTTTGTAATAGATGATTATGAAATTATGATTACTTATGTCTTATATGCTAAATATTTGGAAAATAAAAATGATATCTTTTTAAGCAGTGCAGATAAATTTTTCAACCTTGCTGAAAAACTTTGTATAAAATTAGGTGATAATATAACCTTATCTCACATACTTATTTCTTCGAGTTATTATTTCAATAATATCGATAATAGAAAAATGGCTCTTTATTATGCCCAAAGGGCTATTCATGTCACTAAACCCTTAGATCTAAATCCACTAAACTACAAGTTATACTACACCTTAGGTATCGTTTGTCTTAGAGATAGGGAGTATAATAAAGCTTCAAAGTACATAAATAAAGCTGTTTCCATAGCTTATAATTTAGAGGATTTTCCAAGTCTTGAAACTGCAAGACTATTAAATACCCTAGGATATGTTTACCATGTAAATAATGCTAATGAAAAGGCAATCACTTGTCATCTTGACGCTATTAAAGAATTATCTTCTTCTGATTCCGTTTCTTCTATTCTTGATGAAACTATAAGAACTTTTAATAATTTATTTCAATGTTTTATTATGATTGGGGACATTCCTAAGGCAATTGAATTTCTAGAACTAGATGCCACGCTTATCATTAATACAAACCTTGAAAATAAACATACTGAAATTTTTGATCTTTCTAGAATTTATCTGGATTTAGGAATTATCTATGCTTTATATTTAGATGATTTTGAAAAAGTACAGTATTATTATGACCTTGCAACTTCTAATTCAGATGAAATAACTCTTTATTCTAAGCAATGTCTATTAGTATTAAACTGTTACTTTGATTTCAAAAATAATTCTGCTAATAAAGAGACTTCATTTCAAGAGGCTTCCTCTTATTTAGAAAAATCTGATTCTTATAATATGTCTTCGGAAAAACTGAAAATTATCTTTTACATATATTTCTCTAGAGTTAAAAAAGATAACAATTTAATTAAGAAAGCAGGAAGTATCGCAGAGGAATTTAACTTGGCTAATCAGTTTAATATACATAAAGAAATTTTTATCAATAAAAAATTCTTTGAACCCTATAAAATGAATTTTACTGATTATCCAATAAATCTTATTCTAACCCTTTCTCGAGAGTTGTGTAAATCTCAAGAAAACGAAAAAAAGGCGAAGTACTACGACCTACTCCAAAGTTTTTCTAAAAGTATTAGTTCAATTTATGATGAAAATTTATTATACCTTGAAGCAAATGCTATTTTTGAAAAATACTTTCTTTCTAAAGGCTTTATTGCAATAAAATATAATGTAGTAAGTGGTTTTAATACAAAGGCCTTTTTAAGTGAAGTTTGTGATTTTAATCAACAAAACCTTATTCTTGAAATAGAAACCTTTATTACCAAGAAAAATATTCCACTTAAATCTACAGACAAAGGCTTTAGCATTTATAACAATCAGCAAAATATAGATTTAAACCTAATAAAATCCATGCTTTTATTTAAGTTGTCAGATGAAATGAACTCTAACTTTTATTTTTTTATAATCTTTAATGATCACAAAAGTGATTGGGTCTTTACTACTGAAGACGGTGATACTTCTACTCCATTAATTGAAGCGATTTTTAGTAAATTGAAAAATATTCATTTTATAGAGGTTATGAGAAACATCACCTTATTAGACCCAGCTACAGGACTTTATAATAGTAAATATCTGTGGGATAGACTAGATCACTATTCGCGCAAATACAAAGATTTAGGAATTACTTTTTCTATGGCTATTATTGATTTAAATAATTTCAAGAAATTAAATGATACTTATGGTCACACTTCAGGGGATGAGGTTTTAAGAGTTTTTTCTCAAATTTTGAAAACAGCTTTAGCTCCTAATAATGAAATTGTCAGGTATGGGGGAGATGAATTTGTTCTTCTTTTTCCAGAGATCTACAAAGCAGAGGCTATGAACTACATTGAAAATGTTAAATACTTATGTAACACTCATAGTATTACAATTAATAAGGATAAAATAGTTATTAGTTTTGCTTTTGGAGTTGAGACTTTTTCAAAAAACTTTCATGATACAAAAATGTTTTTTAATGAGATTGATAAGCAAATGTATTTAAATAAAGAAACTTTGAAAAATTTAAACACTCTTAATAGAATATAATTTAAAGCCCTCACATAGTTAATAATAATATTAATTATGTGGGGGCTTTATGAGTAAGGATAATTTTCTAAAAAATTCATTAATTTTATCTCTATCCAATTCAACTATGGGAATATTAAGATTTATTTTTTCTGTAATTCTTTCAAAGGACTTAGGTCCTGAGGGTATGGGTTTATATAGTCTTATAATGCCTATATTTGATTTATTTTGTTGTCTAGTGTGTGGAGGGTTAATTGCTGCAATTTCCAAGGAAGGAGCTGTGTACTTTGATAAAGGAGATTATAAAAACTTAAATAATTCTATAAAAGCTACCATGTTCTTTGATTTGTTTTGGTCCATATTTATTGCAATAGCCGTTTTTCTTATGGCACCCTTTATAAGCAACTATATTATCAAAGATAGTAGATCTTTATACTCTATTCAAGTATTATGCCCTGCTTTAGTTTTCATTGCACTATCCTCCATTATTAAAGGTTACTTTTACGGAATATCCCATGTCACTGTCCCAGCAATTATAGATATAGTTGAAAAGGCAATAAGAATTTCTGTAGTGGTAGGACTTATTGGGTTAATTCATTCAAAAAACATAACAAATACAGTGACCTTAGTTTACATAGCACTTTCTATCGGTGAGTTTACAAGTTTTATATTACTTTATATCTATTATAGAATTTATAGAAGAAAGTATTATACAAGTTCATTTCAGGGCGAAAGAAAATCCCAATTACTATTTAATATTTTAGTAGTTTCTATACCACTTTGCTTAAATGGATTTTTATCTACAGCGCTAGCCGCCATTTCTACCCTAATAATCCCTTTAAGGCTAGTTGTCTCAGGTTTCTCGCACACTGAGGCACTATCAATGATAGGCAGGTTTACAGGAATGTCTTTAAGTATTACGTTATTCCCTATAATGATTGTAACCTCCGTGTCCGTAGTACTTGTGCCCGATATATCTCAAAGCTTAAGCAAAAAAGATTTCTTTGGATTACAAAGCAGAATTGAAGGAGTATTACGTTTCTCCTTGCTGGTTGGAATAGCTACCTTAATTGTATGTCTTTGTATTCCAAAAGAATTAGGTATGTTATTTTTTAACAGAAGTGATTTAGGTGACTATATAAAGTTCTCAGCAATTTCTGCCCCCTTTGTATATGCTTCAGTTACCACCTTTAGCATCTTAAGTGGTCTGGGTAAACAAAAGGCTATACTTAGAATATCTATTCTAACTTCAATCGAGGAGCTAATACTACTTTATATACTTGCAGCAATTCCAAGTATTAATATTTATAGCTATGGAATTAGCCTTACTATCACTTGTATAACTACTCTTATATTGAATTTAATAGAAATTAAAGGAACTTGTTATATTACTATTCCATATTCAAAACTATCCATAGATATACTTATAAGTATTCTTACTTATTTAATTATTTCTATCTTGAATAACGTCTTAACTTTACCTACCCAAAATCTTAAAAATATATTTATACTTATTTTTAGCTTTGCATTGTTTTTTAGTTTAACTTATTTCTCCAACAAAAAAATAAATTAGGTATGTGAAAGAAAATAACAAGCCAAACCCTTGGCTTGTTATTTTATTTCAGATACCTTATCTAATTTTTGATAACATGATTTTAGGTATAAATTTTGTTAGTTTAGATGGCATAACTTCAAGGTCTATGGAAGTAATACCCCCTGTTAAAATCAATGAATAGGCATATACAAATGCTCCAATTGAGATTGCAACTACAACAGAAATAACATTAGACAATGAACTCCTAACAACAAAATTTAATGCTAAGTTTAAATATGTATAAACAAGGTATACCGCTAGTCCCATAACTCCTGATGAAATTAATGGTTTTATGATATGTGCAACTAAACTAATTTTAACCTTTAAAGTTTTTCTAATCATTCTATGGTTTAGTAATAGTGGTATAGCAAAACCGATCATACTTCCAAAAATAGCTCCATTAATATTAATGTTTGGTCTAGCTATTAAAAAATAATTTGAAGCAATCTTAGCAATTATACCTATGACAGCATAAATCGTAGCAGTATATATCTTTCCAATGCCTTGAAGTATAGATGTTTGAATTTGCACCACAGCCATTAATACAAGTACAATTGACCCAATTCGCATTAGTTCCGCACCATCAGAATAACCTTTTCCAAATATCAAAGTAAATACAGGGGAGCTTAAAACAGCAAGTCCAACTGCCGCCGGTACAGCAATTAAAAAACAGATCCTTAAGGCATAGTTTATTTTGTTCCTTACTTCTTTTTTATTTTTTAAAATAACTGCTGCAGCTATAGCTGGTAAAATTGCTGCAGCTAAAGCTGTAATAATAGCAATAGGTACATTCAAAAACTGTTGATACTTTACGAGACTTCCATAGAGTGCTGAAGCCTGATCTTTTGTAAATAAACCAGTTATTAAAAGCCTGCTTTTAACATTACCAACATCAACTAAATTACCTGCATAGGTCATACCTATACAAATAGTTATCGGAACTCCATAATTCATGATCTTTCTTACTATTTGATTATTGGTAAACCTAATAATTTCAACAGTACTTTCGCTCTTATGTACTTTAAATTTTTTATTTTTCTCATAAAAAACTATTAAGTAAGTTACTGAAAAAAATGCTCCTAAGGTAGTTGCAGCTGCTCCACCTGCAAGGCCAGCTTCTAATCCCTTTTTCATAAATATTGCTGCTAAAACTAAGGTAAAAACGATATTAATAACTTGTTCTATAACCTGAGAAATTGCGGTAGGGGTCATGTTTCCCCTACCTTGAAAGTATCCTCTATAAGCAGAAGCAATAGAAGTTAATAAAATTGCTGGTGCTAAGGCTAAAACAGCCCAATAAGTTTTTGGATAACCTATAGTTCGAGTAATCGGTCTTGCAAATAAAATGAGTAACAAAGTCATTATTACACCTAAACATAACAATAATAACCTTGCTATTTTAAAACTTTTTATTGCATCCTTATAGTTTTTAACTGCAGTAAACTCAGATATCATCTTGGATATAGCAACTGGAATCCCAGCATTTGTTAACACATATACAAATGCATAAATCTGATAAGCTGCGCTGTATTCACCATACCCAGGTTTAGTTATTATCCTTTGTAAAGACCCAATATATAGAAGGGATAAAACTTTTACAAACATACCCGCAGCAGAAAGTACTGCGAAGCCCTTACTTGTAGATTGCTTTTTCATATTACCTCCTGAAATTACAAAGTAAATCTAAATACATCATTCTTAATTTTCTTTAAAACTGGTGGAAGGCTTTCAGCCAAAGTTTTATTTTCAAGGTAACTTAATCTTTCAGGACAATTTCTAAAAATCACCTTATAGGCATAGAGAAACTGATAACTTAACCCATATTTATTTTCAAAGAAACTGTTTAATTTTTTATCCCCATACTTTTCATCTCCAATAATTGGATTTCCAAGAAAACTAAGATGAGCTCTCAGTTGATGACTTCTTCCAGTTAATAGATTTAACTCTACCATAGAAAAAGTTCCACAGGACTCAATAGTCTTAACTTCCATAGCAATTTTCTTAGTGAAGGGTTTTGGTTCAGTATAAACCTTAGATATATTATTATCTTGATCTTTAGAAATATAAGCCTGATAAATACCATCTTTAACTTTTCCTTTAACTAAAGCCATATAATATTTTTCGATATCTCTCTGTCGAATCATCTCATTAATCAACTTCAAAGAATCATAATTCTTTCCAAAAATAACTATACCAGAGGTATTCCTATCTAATCTATTGCAGGGTGCCGGAGTAAAAGTTATCTCTTTTTCTGGTTCATATTCTCCCTTATCGTATAGATGAGATAAAACAAAATCTGTTAGTGTTGACTCCCCATTCTTAGTATCCGAATGTGTAAGAACTCCCGGCCACTTTTCAACTAAAAGCATATTTTCATCTTCATATGTTACTTTTATTTCATTTTTAATTCTAACAAACTTTTCTTTTTTAACCTCTGAAACTATATCTCTTACTTCTATTATATCTCCATCAGCTATAGAATACTTTTCTTTAACCTTTTTCCCATTAACTCTAACATCACCTTGTCTAAGTCTTTTATAGATTGCGCTTAAAGGTACATCCTTTAACCACTTTCTCATAAATTTATCTATTCTTTGACCTGCCTCGTTTGGGCCTATATCAACTTTCACTTTACCACTCCTAAATTTATCATATTTTCTTAAGTAACTCTATAGTCATCTCACATTGAAGGGCAACACCAATTGGTAAACACTCTTCATCTATATCGAAATGACTTCCGTGGGCAGGATGAGTAATCCCTTTCTTCTCATTTTTACTTCCTAAAAAATAAAAAACTGAAGGCCTTTCCATAGCAAAATATGCAAAACTCTCTACTCCCATACTTGGTTTTTCCAGAGTTATGACATTTTCCGCTCCAATTATCATACTTGAACTAGCCTTAAATACTTGAACTAATTCATCATTATTATAGAGACATGGATAACTATCCTCTATTTCAATGTCGCAGTTTCCTCGCATACTAGTAGCTATTCCTTCTGCTACTTCTTTTAAACGCTTTTTTACATATTCCCTATGCTCAGTTTTCATTGTCCTAATAACACCTGAAATTACCACTTCTTCAGGGATTATATTCTGAGCAGTTCCACCGTGTATTGAACCAATTGTAATTACAGCTGGGTCTGTTGGCGGAATTTCACGACTTACAATAGTTTGAAGTGCTAATATCACCTGTGCACTTATTACCACGGGATCTATACAATCATTTGGCCGGGCACCATGGCCTCCTTTGCCTTTAATCTTTATAGTAAATGGATTTGAGGCAGCATTAACTACACCCTTTTTTAATCCAATAAAACCTGTTTCTATTTTTTCATCTACATGAAGTCCTATAATTGCATCAACTTTAGGGTTTTCTAATACGCCCTCTTCAATCATAACTCTAGCTCCACCTGTGGTTTCTTCAGCCGGTTCAAAAAACAACTTAACATTACCCTTTAACTCCTGTTTTATTGAATTCAATATTTTAGCAACACCCATTAAAATAGCAGTATGAGCATCATGTCCACAAGCATGCATTTTACCTGGGTTCTTGGATATATAATCACATTGGTTTTTTTCAACCAATGGAAGCGCATCCATATCGCCTCTTAATGCAACTGTTTTTTCTCCTTTGCCTCTAATAATGGCACAAATTCCAGTAGCAGCAGTTTCATAAAATTCTATATTTTCTTTTATTAAAAATTCTTTAATCTTTGAAGAGGTTCTCAGTTCTTCATATCCCAATTCAGGATGAGCATGAAAATCTCGCCTCCATTCTGAAAGCTCTGCTTTAATATCATTAGCTTGAAATAAAAAATCCATTTTATTTCCTCCTAAAATTAATTATTCCCATCGAATGGCTATTTTATCTCCATTATTTAAAATATCATGATAACCAGCTTTATTATCATTTAACAACAACACCAGGAGACCTTGAGGCTTAGATAAATCAAAATCTATATATTCAAATAGATCTATAAATACATATTTATCCTTGTCCTTTAATTCTACTTTATTATCATTAACATAAACGGTTGTATAATTCTTAGGTTTCTCAATTATTTTTTCTTTTTTCTTTTTTCCTATTTTAGGTTCGATAATTGTATCTGCAAGGATTTC
>JACMJL010000241.1 GCA_014380625.1 Clostridiaceae bacterium | reverse complement strand
ACCCTCATAGGTAAGGCCGCCATTGATCGGGGTTTTCATCAATGCCTAATTTATATTAGTCAATTAAGCAAATCAGTTAGCCTGCCGACATTGGGCAGAAATCACACTCAATACTTTGATTTATCATCTTACTGCAGAGTGCTTTGTTTTAATTAAACAGTCGTACAACACTATTCTATGCCTCCTATTCTATATCTGATATTAATCAGTAGGAATGGCCCTCCTTATCCCTAAGTTACGGTAGTCATTTTGCCGAGTTCCTTAATGATTGTTCACTCAAACGCCTTCGTATATTATACTTGCTTACTTGTGGTGGTTTCTAGGTACGGTTTTTTGCTTACTGTTTTTCCTGAACACTTTGTTACTTAATATATTTAACTACATACACAAAGGTTTATACTATGTTAGCAAGATTTTCTCATCATTTTACCCTTTAGGTTAATAAACTTAGAGGCCGTTACTTTAATTGAATACCATAAGCTTTAGGCGAGGAATTGCCTCCCTTTTTCGTTACTCATGTCAGCATTATCACTTGGGTTATCTAATATTTAATCTTGAAAAGATTAAGTCTAACATTTCCCCAACGTTCCACTACCCCATAAATACAATTCTAATTAATATTTATAGACAAGGTGTCGGTATATTACTTAGATCCGTTAAATTTTCGGTGCTTTTATTAATATATTATTTGTTCAATAAGTGCTCTGTTACGAGATCTTTAAATGTATGGCAGCTTCTAAGCCTATTTCCTTCTCGTATGATATAAAAACTACCTTTATTTCACTTAGTAATAATTTTGGAACCTTATTAACTCTTGTTTAGGGCTGTTTCCCTTTAGACATACAACCTTAGCGTACTATGTCTGATTATTCAATAATCATCTTAGCCCTTCCGAGTGTGAATACTCACCGATAAAATCATCACGATCCCCCGATATAAACAGGCTTATTTACTAGTATAAATAGTATATAATTTTGAGCGAGATCACAGTTCTGTACCTTCCAAGATGTAAATTAAATCACCTACTTATATAGGTTTCGCAGAAAACCAGCTAAACTAGTCAGTATTGTCTTTCACTTACTTACCATTATTCTTCGGATATCAATACAACGATAACCCGTTCGGACTTTTATAATCCTGATAATGGTAAGATCACCAGTCTCCGGGTCTAATTTTAGATACTTTTCATTTTATCATAATCGATTTCTCTAGGCAGATTAAATTTATTAATTAATAATACATTTTTTACTTTCCTGCTTGCATCTAAAATTAACTTGCCTACCCATTATGCAAAAGGTACGCTTTTGTTTTATATTTATATTTAACTTAAGCTGCTTGTAAAACTACCACTTCTAAACCAAGTTTCCCTCACGGTACTTTTCTATATTGCTTATAAACCATATTTAGCATTAGAGGAAGGTTCCCCCTTATTCAAACAGATAAACCGTTTTACTTATATGCTTAATCTACCTTAATTCACATTATAAGTAGAATCTCGTTTGATTTCTTTTCCTAAAGTTACTTAGATATTTCAGTTCACTTTGTTTATTTAAGAGATTTTTCTTAGATATTGTGCGGTCTATCTTTGGTCTATAGCATTGGCTCACGATAATTTCTTTTTATACTTTTAAATTAATTAATTGTTTAAATAATAGATTATTTATCAGGAATAATGGTAACTAATTTAGTCTAATTACTCAAGTATACAATATATATGCGAATGTATTATTGATATATTTGCTAACAGGAATAAGGAAGAATTGAACTTCTTCTAGACGATTTGCAATCATAAGGTAGAACCATCTACAACTTATTCCTTTGTTTTAAAAATAAACACATTAATGCTCACAGTAGAGTTAATTTTTCCAATTATGTCATTATTTTATAAATACTATTTTTTTTCAATTCTTCATATAAACATTGTTCATTTGTTTACTTTCTATTTTTAATGCGTTTTTTCCCAATTCAAACACAAATCCTAAAGTTAATATAAAAAAGAATATTAACATTATTATTAAACCATAAATTCCATTGGTGTATGCACTTACAACATAGGGGTATACTAATAGTATTTCTAAGTCAAAAAGTAAAAATAAAAGAGCAAATATGAAAAATGATATACTAAACTGAGTTCTGTTTTGACCTATGAAAGAATGAAATCCACATTCAAAAGCACTATTCTTTTCTTGATACGGATTATGAGGAGATAACATTATATTAACAGTTAATAAAATTAAAGCTAATATAGGAATAAATATAAAAAAAAATGTTAAGCTTGTCATGTTGTGGTTTTTAGGGGGCG
>JACMJL010000029.1 GCA_014380625.1 Clostridiaceae bacterium | reverse complement strand
TTTTGATCTTGTCTAACTTTTTATCCGTTTTATAATCAGTAATTAATGCATCTTCTGGGTCTAATTTTAGACTATTAATTTTTACTGGGTCACCTAAGTTTGCTTTAACATCAGAGATAAAGTTATTAGAAACGCCGCCTTTGTTTGAAGCTACAACAAGGTCTATATTAGGAGAGACTGTTCCCAAATCATAATACATATAGTCAACTAATGAGTCTACGTCTGATGGCGCAAATATTTTTTTCTTATCAGTATAACTGTTAAGTATACCATTAACAGAAATGTCTTGCTTTAAAGAAGTATTCGCAGTATCAAAATTTATTAAAATATTGTCCAAGCTTGTTGAGTCAAGGGAATATACTTTAGCACTATTGTTTTTTATAAAGTTTCCAAGATTATCACCTCTTAAGTTACCTAGTCTAAAGTTATTCTCATTATTAGGATTATAAGTGCCTGCTGTATAATAATTTGTGTCTTCTTTTTCTAACGCAAATATAACTGTAACATCGCTATTTGGGCGCACATTAAAACTATTTATAGCCGCATTTATATCCCAAGAAGCAACATTTGATGTGTATTTGTTATCAGAATTTACAGTAGTGTAATACTTATATTTATCTTCCGCTAATTGAATACTCCAATTAGTGCGATACTGATGATAACTAAGTCCTCCAACTTTATTCCAGTAGTAAGATAATAAGTTCGCCCCTCCAGGATAGCCCTGAAAGTAATATTTTGTTTCACTACCTGCGTCGTATGTATCGTTGTAAGATGTTGTAATTGACCGAAACAAAGACATATCGGGTACTGTTAATGTCTGAGTAGGTATAGGTTCTTCGGGTCTTAAAGCTACGGCTTCTAGTGTCATAGCCATAAGACTATTTTTAATTTCAAAACTACCGTAAGCATTATTTTCCTCGTGTTTAAAATCATATTTCATATGTATTTGTCTATCGTAAACACGCATAGCAATATAATCATTTTTTGTGCCTGTGCTAATTTTTGCAGAAGAGTTGTCAATATAATTTACTTGCGTATTACATGTTTTAGACAACTTAATATTTAAACCTGTCATTTTGTCTCTAAGATTTGTTAACTTAGAACCAGTATAATCCGTCAAAACCACAATATCCACTGGGGTTTTCTTTATCACATCAAAACTTGCTACAGGTGCTATGTTATTTGTATCCGTTGTTCGATCTGCTATTGTTCCTGCATAGACCATTTGAGCTGTAGACATTAATGCTAGCAACATAATAATAATTTTTTTATATTTATTTATAACGGTATCCCCCCCCTCTCTAGGGTTTATTAAAGGTATTTGATTTCTTCACATCTTTTACCAAATCAATAAACTCAATCATTGTGTTGATGTAATTTCCATTACTATCTTTTTCTAAAAGGTCTTCTTCTACCTCAATATCGTATAACCTTTTACCCACCATTTCATTGGGATAATAGCTTTCGTATAGTGTTGTGTTGTTTGTTTCTAAAATAAGCCTTCTTGTGTGTGTTGAGAATATCCCATCATTATCTTCATCATAGGTGA
>JACMJL010000240.1 GCA_014380625.1 Clostridiaceae bacterium | reverse complement strand
TGTTTTTGATGTAGGCTGCTTAGTGTCAGCTTTGCTACATCCGGCAAAAAGTCCAACTGATAATGCAAGTGCCGCTGTAAGACTGATAATTTTAGTAAGTTTTGTGTTCATTAATCTTCCTCCCTAAATTCTATATTACCTTGATGCATCAAGTATATTCTTATTATAAGAGAATTTTTTAATAAACACTATGGACTGTTCTATAAAAAAGAGTAAAAATCTATAACTGTCAACTATCCCTCTTCAATCGCTGAAGCTGAACGAAATTTTTGTGGCATCATACCTGTATGTTTCTTGAAAACCTTACTAAAATAGTTTGCATCTTCGTAGCCCACCATTTCGGCAATCTCCCCTACTCGAAAATCAGTGGAACGTAGAAGTTCTTTAGAAGCCTTTAGTCTAACCGATGTCAAGTAATCTGTAATAGTCCTCCCTGTAGCTCTACTAAATAGTAAGCTAACATAATTTGCAGTCAATCCGATTGAGTCTGCAATACCATTAACACTTAAATCATCTTTATATTTCTTATCAATAATTTCTTTAACTTTCGAAACCAACTTTAGATTTTTTTGATTATACCTATCAGCATAATGTTCTGCTGCTTTATTAATTAAAAAATCTAAATAAAGATGTAGATCACTAAGACTCTCTTTAGCAGATAGAGCAGATAATACTTCATTTCTAGGCGAAAGAACTGCCTCAATACGATCCCCCATATCCGCAATACATCTTGACAACATGTAAATAAGCTCTACAGCTATTCCTTCAACATAATCTCTAGTCCCACCCCTATAGTTTTTAATAGATTTGAAAATATTACCAAGTTTCTCTCTAGCACCGAGGGTATCACCAAGCTTTACAGCTTCCATCAATTGTTGACTTTGATCTGAGTAATCAGCCCCCATATCTTTCCCACTATCAGATGATACATCAGAAGCAAATAAAACTGAACCTGAACCAATATAAAACTTAAACTTTATGGTTTGAAGAGCTTGATGATAAGCATGCCCAGATTCGTATATACCCTTTATGAGATCGCTAACGCCAATCGTCACCGAAATATTAAGTAATTTCTGCATGCTAGTTTGAATTTCCTTAAACAAACTTTTTAAATCTTCTTGTTTATTTTTTGCTCCCCACTCAAGAATTATAGTAAAATGATTTTCTTCTGTCTTGAAAATATATCCATTAAAACTTAACCTTAAAATCTCATCAACAATATTTTTAATTGAAAATAGTAGGAGCTGATATTCATTTCCAGTTTTTTGTGCCATCCACTCCCTATAATTATCAATTTCCAAAACAGCCACCGTATAGCTGGCTTCTATTCTAAAATCAAGCTCCAATGCCTTAAGCTTATCAGCCAAATATTCGATTTGTTTATATTCACCCATAATCAAAGTCCTAAAAAAGCTTTCACGTATAACAGGTAAATATTCTTGAAAATGTTTTTTTGCCTTCTCTAGAATATTTACATTGCTTTTTTCTAGTTCAATTGAGTACTTTACTTTAGAAAATAATGTTTCTATTTCCAGGCTATCCAATGGCTTCATCAAATAGCCCTCAACATTCGCATCTAAAGCTGCTCTAGCATAATTAAAATCCTGTACTCCACTAAGCAATATAACTCTACACCCTAAGCCTTCGCGATCAATCCGCTCAGCCAGTTCAATACCATCTATCACAGGCATACGAATATCTGATAAAACGATATCAGGCTTGAGGTTTATACATAATTCGTATCCCTCTTGTCCATTTGATGCCTCTCCAATAATATTAATACCAAGTGCTTCCCATTTTATAGCCTTTAGAACTGCTTTACGTGCATATTCTTCATCATCTACAATAACCATTTTAAGCATTTTCCACCTCATTGACAATCACCGCCGGTAGTCTCACTATAGCTGAAAGCCCACTTTTTGATTGATTCTCAGTAAATCTTAATCCATATCCATCTCCGTAAGCATGTTGTAATCGCTGATGCACGTTAATTATACCATAAGCTTTCCCATTGTTTTTATAAAGCATCTGGTTTAATTCTTCCACATCAGCACCTACACCATTATCAATTACAGACAAAGAGATAACTCCATTACTTAATGTACCTCTTATTAATACTTCTCCACCTTCAGCCATATCTTCAAAACCATGTTTTATGGAATTTTCCACAAGAGGTTGTAAAACCAGTTTCACAATAGAGTATTCCAGAAGTTCTTTTGGCACATCTATTGAATATACTAATCTATCACCCATTCTGAATTTCAAAATAGTAAGATAGCTTTCTAAATGTTTTAATTCATCTTCAATGGTTATAATAGTTTTTCCTTTACTAAGATTATATCTAAAAAAATCAGACAAGCTTTTTACCATAACGGCGATATCTTCATTTTCTTGATACTTTGCCATTCCATATATGGAATTCAAGGTATTATACAAAAAATGTGGATTTATTTTAGATTGCAGTGATTCTAATTCTGCGCTTTTAGCTGCAAGTTCCGCTTTATGCTTTTCCATTTCCGAAATATATAACCGATCAATTAACCCTTTAATTTGCTCAAGCATACTTTTATATCTCTCAATCAAATATGAATACTCATCTTTACGGTTATAATTTAACGAAATATTAAAATCCCCTTTGGCTGCCTGATTCATAGATCGTATCAGCTTAGTTATTGGTGAAGCAATATCTGAAGCTAGGGTAAGTGCTGCGGTTAAAGCTAATACTAAACAAATAACAACTACCACTGCAGTTTTTTTATTAAAATTCATATAAGCTAAACTAAATTCTGCTTCGGGAGTTAAAAATAAAACTTTCCAGCCCTGAATATTTAAGCTTTTAGTTGAAACAAGAAATTTATTCTTAGCATTCTGTAATTTTACTACTGTTCCCTCGTTTATTTCACTTAACCTTGAAGTATCTATTCCTGTTCTTTTAGATACCGTTTCTCCCACTCCTGTCATACTAGTACTTGCAACAATTACATTATCTCCATTAATTAAAATAATCTCAGTTCCCTCAGATGGCTTGAGTTTTTTTAAAATATCAGCATAATAAAATGCTTGGATATCTACACTAATTACAGCTTTATACTCTTTCAAATCCACTACTGAACCTAGATTATATAGTCTTTGAGAATACCTAATAATACTTGGTGAATTTTCGTTTTCATTAATGAAAATTGGCCCCTTCAAAAAAAAAGGGGCATCTTTATCTTTAATCCCAAACAAGCTTTCTATATTATCTTTATCTAGATTGAAAACCCTTTTTGAAAAAGAAAATTTCTTATAAGCAGATCTGTGCAAAATATATATTTTAGGTGCGATTACCCCATCATAGACCTTAGTTAGCTCTTTATGAAAATAACCATCTAATTGTTTTTCCAATTCATTAATTTGGTCAATGGCAACCTGTTGGTCAGTAACATCTTCATTATAATTTAATATTTCCTTTATAGTCGGATTTAGATTAAAGGATACGCAAATATCATTTAAATACAATAATTCACGTTTAAAACTCTCTGTTGAAGCATCTAGATTATTTACCATGACTGTATTAATTTTATCTTCTATTAGATTCTCAGCACTTTTATATAGCATAACTGAAATAATAGATAATGGGATAAGAACTACTAATAAAAAATAAATTAACAATCTATTTCTTAAGCTAATATTATAAATGAAATTATGAAACAAATACTTTTTAATTAAGGAAACCATACTTTTCTCCCTTTAACGCTCTTATTAAAGTAGAGACGCTTTTAGATTAAATTGACGATGAAGCTAAAAACACCTATATTAATGGTATCTAAATAACAAGTGTTTGTCAAGTTGTATGAAAAGTTCATGTCTTCTTTGTATCTAAAAACAGAATACAAATTAATGGGAGTTGAAACTGCCTTCGGTTATTTATGCTATAAAATTACATTTTTTCCATTATAAATTGTTTAATTCAACGTATATAACCTTAATATCACTAATTCAATTACTATGCCAAAGAATATATAATTAATTGCCGTCAATACTAATAATGTAATATGATATGCCACAATTTAAAACAGGAGGATACAAAAATGCCTAAGTTAAACTGCTTTGTTGAGTTATGCAAATATCAGAAAGAAGGGTTTTGTTCCGCACGTTCCATCGATGTTGCAAATTTTACTGCATTGACGAGTGATGAGACAACTTGTGCCACCTATGTGCCAATTCAGGTATCCTCAGAGAAGAGCACGCATCATGCGATTGAGGAAATAAGCATTAATTGTGACGCCACTTACTGTTTGCATAATAACAATCAGCTTT
>JACMJL010000239.1 GCA_014380625.1 Clostridiaceae bacterium | reverse complement strand
TCAAGGTATAGCCCTTATAAATTCTAGCTCTTTTAATTTTTTCACCAATAGATAATATCTCCATAACAACACACCCATCTTTATCTAACTACTTCAAAATACCCTGTTCTTTAAAAAGTTCAACTCCCATATTTAAATATATGGCAGCTTTTTTATCATCTCCGTTATCAATATAGAATTTCCCTAATATAATAGATATTTCGGCAGCCTTAATTATATTTCCAATACCCTTAGAATAATCTAAAGCCATTATTAGTGTATTTTCTGCCTCATTATAATTATTTTCAAGATTATTAATCCTATATTTTAAAAGATAGTATGATAATAAATTATCTGCATCCCCTTCATCTATGTTTTCCATTATCTCATTAAGAAGGTTTTTTGAGTTTTGAACTTCTTTTAATTTAATATAATTTTCGCAAATATTAATTAAAGTTTCAATTAACTTTTTATCATTATTTTTCTCTCGGAGTTCTTTAGCTTTTTTATAATGAATAAATGATTCTTCTATATTTTGAAATTCGAAGAAAAGCTTTCCAATATCATTTTCAACTTTCGACAAATATTCAGAATCATTAACATCCTTAAATGCCTGTAATGTTTTCTTAGAATATTTAATTGCCTTATCAACATTTCCTTGTTTGCTGTACTCTTCCGCAATTAAGAGCAAGGATTTTGCATATTCTTTTTTATTATCTAATTGGCTAAATTTTTCTTTTGATAAATATGAATAATTAATGGCCTTGTCCACATTATCTAGTTTGAAATTTGAGTACGCAATATAGTAATAAATCTGACCCAATAACAAATCATTTCCAATATCATTATTAGTATATACCTTTTCAGCCTGTTGAAAATAACTAAAAGCTGAATGGTAGGCTTTCATCTCCAATGTAATACATCCAAGCTTTAAAAAGGTGTTAACAACCTCTTCATATTTATTTTCACGTATAAAAATACCATTAGCTGAAAGAAAAAATTGTTGTGCTAATGCCATTTCATTCTTTGAGATACATATGCTACCTCTTAAAAATAAATTTCTTGCTTTTCTATACTCAAGATTATATTTTTCAGCATATACCAATGCCTTTTCTATATATTCTTCACCAGCATTTAAATTTTCGTTCATTATGTTAAATTCTGCCATATCTTCGAAGTATAAGCATATTTTTTCAGCTTGAGTTTCTTCTGATTCCATTAAATATTCAACTGAAGTGTTTAACGTTAAGGCTAAATACTCAAGTAGGTCCATACTTGGGTTTGATTTGCCTGATTCTACTAGGCTAATTTGCCCCGGAGTAATCCTATCTCCTGCTAAATCCTTTAAAGTCATATCCAGTTCTTTTCTCTTTCGCTTAATTTTTTCACCCAAGGATAAAATCTCCATATAACCCTTCCTCTTCCCTAAAAAAATGTTTAATCACTTTTTATCTATCAAAATCCTCTACATTATATCATATTTTCTAGGTTAACAACTAAAGAATATTAAAATATTCTTTTATATGTAGATGCTATAAGTATTTGTAATTTAAGATAATAAAAGATTTGAGAATAACTCAAATCTTTTATTATCTATTTTCTCCAATGTCTCATTTCACCAAAAGCACTTTCCGCAACAGTCATCATCATTCTACCTGATTTTTTCAATTTATTTCGTGTACTTCTGTCCATTTTTGGATAAAGAATCATCCCAGCAGCAGCTCCTATTATAGTACCGGCTGCTATACCTTTAAAAAATCTGTTTCCCATAATGTACCTCTCCCTTTTATATAATTTAAAAATTTAATTTTCCCTAATTATATTTTGGTTTTATTATGATATGTTTTTTAGAAAATTAAATCACTATCTATAGGGTATACAGTTTTTTAATAATTAAACATATATCTATGATTTGATTCGATCTCCTTTTAAGAATAAATAGAAGGAATATCTTATTTAAACTTATAAGACATTTCTCCAGCTACAACTTTAAACCCGTATTTCTCGTATAATTTTCTACCAGCGTCAGTTGCATTCAAAACGACTTTTAAATACCCCATTTTTTTTGTATGTTCCATAATATTACTCAAAAGAGTAGTAGCAAACCCCTTATTCCTATACTCAGGTATAGTATACATATCTGTAAGTAGTGCCATTTTTCCGTCTAAATTATAGAGTAAGGGAGTAATGTTATAAAAACAAATTATACTTGTAGCAACTATATTCCCATTTTGCTCTACTAAAAATGCTATGACTTTTCCGTCTATTAAACTGTCAGAGTAGAAAACTTTTAATGCATCTGAATATTTGTTCCAATCATAGTTTTCAATATTACTATTTGCTTCCTTTAGTAACCTTATCCGCAATTTTACAAGACTATCTATATCATCAATTGTAGCTATTCTTATCCTCGTTGTTCCTGTTACAATCTCATTAAATTCATATGCTTTAATTTCATCTTTATTCTTTTTAATGTCAGAATCTAAAACAATAATGTTTTTTTCTCCATTAGGAGCTATTTTTAGGATCTCTTGTTTTACATCTTCACTACCTACTGTTATAGTTTTTTTAAGTAACCACTTTTCTATTGTTTTATCAGATTGTATTGATAATTTTTCCTTACATTTTTCATCCACAAGTTCATTAAACAAATCTCCCGTGTGACTATCCACCTTAACAAATATAACTTCTATTCCAGTAAGCATTAATTCTTGCATTTTCTTATAATATTCCTTTGAAGATTCTTCTTTCCTATCCCAAAAACCTGTAGCATGATAACAAATCCCTACATAATCATGGAATATTACTACCTTCTTTTCTCCCTTGCTTAGTGCATACTGGCACCCCTTTACTGCAGCTTCTAATTCCCCTGCTATTTGTCTTATATTTTTTGTTGAATCACTTTTTCCTACACCACTCTCTATGTATAGAACTACATCTTTTAAAACAGCCACTATTCCATAAGAATACTCTTCAGAAGCATCATTATAGCTACCATCAACATAAATATGAAGACAATCTTCTGGATAATTATTATCTTCTTTTTTTAATACATCACCTGAATCAGTTAAGAATCTTTTAGCTTCATTCACATCCTCAAAACTCTTATACTTAGCACCTTTTACACCTTTTACATATTTTAAGCACTCTGCCCAACTGTCAACTAACTTATCTTTTATTTTTTCATTAGTATTAGAATTAAATCCCTCTTTTATTGCATAAACTTTTTTTCCCATTTTATCAATTCTCCTTATCCTAAATCTATTCCTGATTCTAAAGCTTTTTCACAGTTAAGTTTTAATTGACCTGTCAATAAATCATTTGTATTCCTATTTAATATGCTCTTATATTATAAACAATAAAAATTAAACTATCCAGTATATATAAACTATTATATATACTGGATAGTTACTATTAAGTATGGCTAAAGAATGTCCCTTTAACTTTAAAAACTCTATTTTATGAAAATCCAACTATCGCTTTGAAAATGTTTTAATAGAGGGTAGTTTTGAAAAACTCATTAGTTTATCTATATTTTTCCCACCTGATGCTTTATTTAGGAGTTCAGCAATACCCTTGATTTTTAAAGCATATTTTTCTTCTCCTTGCCAATTTTCCATTAATATTTGTTCAGGAAGTTTCTCACAAACATAACTTAAGCCATAAAAAACTAAAGCATATACACTAACCCCTCCAACAAAAGGAATAAATAGTATTGTCAAATCAAAGGGAGAAGCCAAGTAAGCAACTATACTCCCTATTACAACCTTTTCTTTCAAGGGAACTCTTTTGTCTTTAAGTAATCGTCCGAATAGAATTAGTATATCTGGTATTAAAAAAGCATATTCTGCTACCCCAAAATATTTATCTGGTACTTTACTTAGAGTTTTTATTCTTAAGCTGGTATATTTGTCCACTGTTTTAACAAAAGGCTCTAATTGTTTCTCATGAACTAGTTCTTCTACTTTTTCAATTTCTTCCTTCACTTCATTTTCTTGAGTAATTACTAAATCTTTAACCTCTGCCTCAATAGCGCCATTTAAAGCATCTAAGCCTACAAGCTTAAACTTTACAAAAGGAATCTTGTTACAAACAGTTGCCACATCTACACTTATTATATTTTTATTAACATTTACCCCAAACTTTTTAAAATCCTTTAAAATATTCTTAAGAGCTAAGTTTTTAATACTATCTAAAATATGGAGTTTAGACATATTAACATCTAAAATATTTAAATACAAAATATTGTCACTGACCCTATTTATTTCAATTTTAACCGTTAGATTAATTTTTATACCCTTTTTATATGTACATTGAATATTAATTTTGCCATCAAAAGTAATTTTTTCTACTATTAAGTTATCCACTTTAACATATTCTTTAATATTTTCTAAAACATCTAATTCGGATAGTTTCACTTTTATCCCAGTTATTTTCATACAATAATCTCCTTCTCATCCACAGTTTCATTATTTAAGACATTAACTCTGCTTTTAAATTTTTTTACCTTATGCTAAAAGTATACATTAAATTAGGACAAATTACCTTAACAAAATTTATGAATTTCATTAGACTAAATAATATTAAAGGTTATAATATATTATGTAAACTAATTTGAGGGGTGAAGACCATGAAAAAACTAAAAATCAAGTTTGTAATATTACCTATCATTCTTGCAGTACTAAGCCTTCTAGCTCTAGTAGTAGGAAATATAAATCAAAAACCCATAAATTCTGAACAATATGTAAATTTTATGAAGGATCTATCTGAGCGTAAGATTTCTTCAGTATATTTAACTACATCGCCTAAAATATTGGTGGAGTTAAAAAATAATATAAAGTATGAAACTGATAATCCTAGAAGTGATAAATTTAAAGAAACACTTCTTCAGTCTGGCGTAAAGGTTTTTGAACAAGAACCAATACCTCTAAATACATTAATTCCAATGTGTGGTTTAATTCTGTCTATTATATTTTTATTGTTTTATAGTTTTAAATCACATAAGGTAACTGCTAAAGGTCTATTCTCAGTGGACAAACTAGATGCTAATGAAGTATTTAATCTTCCATTTTCATTTGAAAGCATTGCAGGTAATGAAGAGGCTAAAGAAAGTGTAAAAGATGTTGTTGATTTCTTAAAAAACCCTGAGAAGTATTCAGCTTATGGAGCAAGAATGCCAAGAGGCATAATATTGTACGGGGAGCCTGGTACAGGAAAAACTTTGCTAGCAAAAGCAATTTCCGCAGAAGCAGGGGTTCCTTTTTATGCAATGTCAGGTTCAGATTTTGTTCAAATATACGTTGGTGTTGGCGCAAGTAGAATAAGGCAACTTTTTAAAAAGGCAAAAGCAAATGGTAAAGCCGTTATATTTATTGATGAAATTGATGCAATCGGAAAAAAAAGAAGTAATTCAAAGGGTGGAAATTCAGATGAAAAAGACCAAACTTTAAATGCACTTTTAACAGAGATGTCAGGTTTTAATGAAAGTGAAGGAATAATAGTTTTAGCAGCAACTAATAGACTTGATATGCTTGATCCTGCTCTTTTAAGACCAGGTAGATTTGATAGACACATTGAGGTAAGCCTTCCGGATGTAAGTGCTAGAGAAAAAATACTTAATTTACATCTTAAAAATAAACCTGTAGGCAATATAAATATTAATGAATGGGCTCATAAAACCACTTACTTTTCAGGAGCTAAATTAGAAAACCTAATTAATGAGGCTGCAATTTTAGCCTGTAAGGATGATAATAAGTATATTGATGAAAGACATGTTGATCAAGCTTACTCTATTGTTGTAGCAGGCTATGAAAAAGTAAATAGAGATTATATAAAAGAAAATGATAGAAAAATAACTGCTTATCATGAAGCTGGACATGCACTAGTTTCTATGAATATTCTTCCTATGGAAAAAATTTCAAAAGTTACAATTATCCCTACTTCAAAGGGTGCTGGAGGATATACGTTAAGCATACCTGAAGACCAACTTTATCAAAATAAAAGTTATTTAAATAAACGTATAATGGTTTTACTCGGGGGGCGTGCTGCTGAGGAGATTATCTTCGGGTGTGAAAATATTACTACTGGAGCTTATAGCGATTTAAAAAGTAGTACAAGCATAATTGCAAATATGGTAACCGAATATGGTATGGGTGATTCTTTAGGACTCTTAAGTCTTCAAGAAATTTCAACATTAAATATTCAAAGTGGAAATGACATCTTGGATGAATGTAAAGCACTCGTAAATTCTTTATATGCTGAAACCAAAAAACTTATCCAAGACAATATTGAGGATTTAGAAAAAATTGCAGTTAAACTGATTGAAAAGGAAACGATCCATGAAAAGGACTTGAAGCAAATTGTATTTGATATTTAAAATCAAATTATACTATAGCTTAGATTATTTTACTCTGATAAATATATAAATCAGTCTCAGTGACTCCTTAACCAATTTCATTAATAAGATATTTTATTAAAATAATATTTCCTGTGGTAGGTATTTGATGAGCAGAGGTTATCCTAGAGAGCTTTAGCCTTTCTTGGAACAGTGAGTAAACCTCCTACATCTAATTCCCTACTACAGGATTTGTATATTGTACACTATATCTTATTTTTATTTATATTCTTCTTCCTTTTCTTTTATTAAAATGAAAACTCTTTTCATCTCACCCTCAATTAATTGACATATTTCATTTAGCTTTTTATGTACGATAGAATATTCTGTATCAAAATTAAATTCTACCCTCCAAGTTGGATTATACTCCTCATCTAGGCTTTCTATTAAGTATCCTCTTGAGGTAAATATTTCTTCATTAAAAAAATCAAAGATTGCTGTATATTCCCATTCCTCAACATCTGATTTTGTATCAAAAAAAACATTAATCTTATTATCCTCACAGTACAGTTTTGAAATATATTCTGCTCCATCCACCACTGAGTAGCTTCCTAATTCGTTAGTCAAAAATTTTGTTTCTTTATCTCTTTCCATTAAAACTAATGAAGAAAAGTTCATGTTTTTTTCTCTCCTTTTAATTACTATCTATTTGTTTTCGATCTACAGTCATTACAAATACCTCTAAGTTTTAAATCATGTTCTAGTAAAGTAAATCCTGTTTTACTTTTAATAATTTCTTGAATCTGAACCATAGGGCAATCAATCTCCACGCATTTATGACATAATTCACACTGAAGAGTATGATTATGGCCAATACCCTTAATAATATAATTATACTTCCCATTTCCTAGATCAAACTTTTCTAAAATCCCTTTAATCTCTAAGAGTTCTAAGGTTCTATAAACTGTAGATAAATCAATTTCACCACCCTCGTTTCTACATTTTTCAAAAATATAGTCTGCACTAATTGCGGCTTCTGATTTTTCTAACACATCAAGAATAAAAACTCTTCCTTTTGTAACTTTAATATTCTTCTCTTTTAAATATAATCTAATATCCATAATTATCACCTTAAGCATTTTAATATTTCTATTATATCACATTTCAGATGAAATTATAGTGCAGTTTAATTTACCTATATATATAATCAGTTTAAAGGATAATTATGATGAAAAAAATCAACTTTTAGACAATTAAAAATAATTCAGAAAAATAATAAAATCTTTAATTTGCCTTATTACATTATTAGTAAGTTGTTTTGTTACTAATATGTAGAAAACATGTTATAATCTCCTTGTAAGAAGTTATTCATTTAAAAATAAAGGAGAGCGATTAATGAAGAGATTTATTAGTTTACTACTACCATTGTTAATTATTCTTTTACTAATATCCTGTACAAGCAAAAGTGCTTTAAAAAAATTTAATTATGAAGGATTAGGTGGTAATTGGCATATTAGCGAAGAATTTAATGAAGGTGGCACTATTAAGGTTTTCATAAAGTATATTGGAAATAGTACACCCCCTCAAAAAGTTAACTTTATCTTCGAACATTTATCTACAATTACAAGTGGGGGATATTGTGAATACTCTAAAACTTTAGATGGATATAATATAGTGTTTGATGATAAACTAAATGACGATATAAAAAAGTATGCTAATAACGAGACTTTAGAAACAACAATAAATTGGAATAAACAAGACGAAAAAATCGCATTAAAAAAGGTAAAATAGTGTTAATATTTATTAGCACAATCTTCGTAAAAGCCGAATTAAGTATAGTCGATAATTTTCAGTTTCATTTAAAATTATAAAATAAAAATAAGCAGAAGGTTGTTTAGTTAAACCCTCTGTTATTTTATTTCTAAGAAAAAATTATCCTTATGCCAAATATAACTAGTATTATACCACCTATGTACTCTGCATAGCAGCTTATTAGCCTTATCTTCTTTAAATACTTGGAGATACTAAATGCTATAGAAGTCATTATTAAGGAAATAGCACCAATAATTAAGCAATCTATCACTAATAGAAAGTAATTTACTGAGTTTAATGCAGTGAATCCCACCACCATTGCATCTATACTAACAGAGACCCCTAAAACCACGTACATTCTAGGATTGAGTAAAATGTTTACTTCGTCTTTTTTAAAGCCCTCATTAATCATCATTACTCCTACAATAGCCATTATCATTCCTCCCGCTACGCTGGGCACACAAGTAATAAACCGATTAAATATTATACCCATAAGAGCACCAACTAATGCAAATAAAAACTGAAAAAAACCAAATGAAATCGAAAAAAGTACCTTTTTATTATACTTTAATCCCCTATTTAATCCTATGCTTAACGCTACCCCAAAGGCATCTAAGGATAATGCAAATGCAATGGACAATATAAAATACAGGGACATGTAAATCCCTCCTGAAAAATACTAAAGCAAAAAAGCTTATACGTTAAATTATATACGCATAAGCTTTAATTTATCATCAAAACAAAAACTATATTTCTTCATTTTCTTCATTTAAAATACCTAGGTCGTCTTCGCTTTTTAATACCTGAACTTTACTTAACTTTCTTTCAATATTTCTAGACTTCTTTGCAGCAAAATCGATTGTATTACTTGCTTCTTGAAGTTTCTTTTGTGTTTTTTCTAAAATGTCACCAAACTTTGTAAACTCGGTCTTAACTGTACCCAGAAGTTGCCAAACCTCACTAGAGCGTTTTTCAATTGCAATGGTCCTAAATCCCATTTGTAGACTATTTAATAAGGCTGTTAAAGTAGTAGGTCCTGTTATGATGACCCTATATTCTCTTTGCAAAAATTCACACAGACCAGTTCTTCTTAATACTTCAGCATAAAGGCCTTCAATAGGAAGAAAAAGTATTCCAAAATCAGTGGTATTGGGTGGATCAATATATTTCTCTTTAATATCTTTAGCTTCAGCCTTAATCCTAATGTCAAGTTGCTTTGAAGTTTCTTCTATTAATTGTAGGTTACCATCCTCTTGAGCACTAATTAATCTCTGATAATCTTCAATAGGAAATTTAGAATCTATAGGTATATAGACAACTCCCTCTTTATCTTCATGTCCCGGAAGTTTAATAGCAAATTCAACTCTTTCATTGCTTCCTTTTTTAGTAACCACATTAGTTTCATATTGTTCTTTAACTAAAATTTGTTCTAATAAATTCCCTAATTGTATTTCTCCCCAAGTACCTCTAGTCTTAACATTAGTTAAAACCTTCTTCAGGTCGCCTACACCATTTGCTAGTGATTGCATTTCGCCTAGGCCTTTATGTACCATCTCAAGTCTGTCACTTACCAACTTAAAGGATTCTCCTAGTCTATATTCTAAAGTTTTTTCAAGTTTTTCATCTACAGTTTGTCTCATCTTTTCCAATTTTATATTATTGTCCTCCTGAATAGCCTTTAGACGTTCTTCAATAGTTTCCCTCATTTTGTCCAGCTTTTGTTCATTTAACGTCGTCAACTTAGAGAGTTCATTTGAAAATGTATCCAGTTGATTCTTTTGAAGCAAGGAAATTTTTGTTAAATTATCTGTCATTTCCATCCTTCCTTTTCTATTACCTGAATTAAACTCCTCTCTATTTGAACTCATTTCCTCTCTAATAATTCGCTCCAATCTCTCAGAACTTTTATCTAAAGCTGATAATCTATTATTTACTTTAGCTAAACCCTTATCCTCTGATTTAAGAATTAGTATTACTATAATTACTATATTTAGACCTAATGACAAGTATATTAAAATGTTATTTATCATTGTGTACCCCCATAAAAAAAATCTGATATATTTTATTATATCAGATTATAATTGTTAAAGTATTTTGCTTAAAAAATCTCTTGTTCTAGAACTTTGTGGATTAGAAAAAATTTGTTCAGGAGTTCCTTCTTCTACAATTATTCCTTCATCCATAAACAATATTCTATCTCCAACCTCTTTTGCAAAACCCATTTCATGTGTAACAACTACCATTGTCATTCCATCTGCAGCAAGCTTTTTCATTACATCTAAAACTTCTCCTACCATTTCAGGGTCTAAGGCGGAGGTTGGCTCATCGAACAACATCACGTCAGGTGCCATAGCTAGTGCTCTTACTATAGCTATTCTTTGTTTTTGTCCACCAGATAACTTTTGAGGATAAGTGTTGGCCTTATCTTCCAATCCAACTCTGTTTAACAAACCCATTGCAATTTTGTTAACCTCATCCTCCGAGAGCTTCTTTAATTTCTTTGGAGCAAAAGTTATATTCTCAAGCACACTCATATTGGGGAAGAGATTAAACTGTTGAAAAACCATACCCATTTTTTGACGTTGCTTATTGATATCATTTTCTTTACTAGTAATGTTTGTGCCTTCGAAAATAATTTTTCCTGAAGTAGGTTCTTCTAATAGGTTTAAACACCTTAAAAAAGTACTTTTCCCAGAGCCACTAGGTCCTATTACCACAACTACCTCACCCTTTTTTACTTCTATATCCACGCCCTTTAGGACTTCTAACTTACCAAATTTTTTATGCAAATTAGTGACTTTAATCACGGGCCCTCATCCCCCTTTCAACTTTTCCTAAGACCTTCGAAAGTGTAAAGGTCAGTATAAAATACATAACTGCAACAATCATAAGTGGTTCAAAAGGTCTAAAACTATTACTTTGAACAGTTTGCGTATTGTACATAAGCTCATTTATACCAATAACAGACACTATTGAAGACTCCTTTATAACTGTAATGAATTCATTTCCTAAAGCTGGTAATATGTTCTTAAAGGCCTGAGGAATAATGACAAACCTCATGGCCATTCCCCTTGGTATTCCAAGGGACCTGGCAGCTTCCATTTGCCCCTTATCCACAGCTTGGATACCTGCTCGAATTATTTCAGCCACATAAGCCCCACTATTAATGGACAGCGCAATTATGCCAGCTATATATTCCATATGATCTCCTAATATTCCGGGGAACTTTGGTAATCCAAAAAACACGATAAATAATTGAACTAAAATTGGGGTACCTCTAATAAACTCGATATAGGCTGAAGCTAATATATTAAACAATTTATTCTTTGATAACTTCATAAGCGCCAAAATAACTCCTATGATTACTCCAAATAGAACAACGAAAAAGGCAATAAGAATAGTATTTTTTGCGCCTATAAGAAAAAGCATATAATATTTATTTAAAAACCCAAAATCCACTTTTTACCTCCAATAAGTATAAACCTAGTTATTTTGCAATTACTTTATCTGTTGCATCTGTAACTAATTTATCTATTTGTTTTTCTGTTATTAATTTATCTAATGTTTTATTAACCGCATCTACTAAAGCTGTATTTCCTTTTTTTATTCCAACTGCTGAACCACTATCATCACCCTGGAGTTTTACTTCGGCAATTATAAGATCTTTATTATTACTAATATATGCTGCTGCTACTGGAGCCTCAACTATCAATGCATCAACTTTATTGTTTTTTAGTTCTAAAATTTCATCAGAGATCTTTGGTAAAGCAATGACCTTAGAATTTGGTAATTGTTCCTTTGCTATTCCCTCTTGAATTGATCCCTTTTGTACTGCGATAACTTTATCTTTTAAGTCTGCAAGATTCTTTATTAAATCTTTGTCTTTAGCTCTAATAACTATAGTTTGAACTGCAGTATAATAAATTTTTGAGAAATCTACACTGGTAGCCCTTTCTGGAGTAGGCGTCATGCCTGCCATAACAAAGTCTACTTTGTTTGTATTAAGAGAGGCCAGTAATGCGTCAAACTTCATATCTTTTATCACAAGTTTAACACCTAAATCCTTTGCAATCTGTTTTGCTATTTCAATATCAAAACCTACAATTTCATCTTTACCATTTACGTCCCCATGGAATTCGTATGGTGGATAATCACCACTTGTTCCAACTAATATCACACCCGCTTTTTTAATTTCATCCACCTTATTACCTGTGGATGATTTACACCCAAATAATCCTATTGATGAACTTACAATAAGCGCTACTGATATAATTTTAACTAAATGTTTTTTCATATTTTTATCCTCCTAATTGTAATTTATTTTCTGAAACCCGTATTATTATACATCCTTCGTCATAATTATGCAATATCCTACATAGTTTTGAAATCAAATTATAGTATACCTATATATTTTATCAAAAAAGGACTGTTTCAAAATAAAATGCTTAAACATTTTATTTTGAAACAGTCCCGAATAAATGGTACTATTCTTCCACCATAACTAATCCAATTAACCCAGGTCCACTATGAACCCCCGATACAGGACTAATATCACCTATCATATTTATGCTTAAAAGATTGGGAAGTTTAGATATTGCATTATATATTCTCTCTACATCCTCACGTGCAGCTCCATTTGCTAAATAAACTGTATACTTTTTCTGTTTTAGTAATTCCCTAGC
This sequence comes from Clostridiaceae bacterium, assembly GCA_014380625.1. GTDB lineage: Bacteria > Bacillota > Clostridia > Clostridiales > Clostridiaceae > JACMJL01. The sequence continues at coordinate 18,930 of JACMJL010000239.1, read as the reverse complement.
TATATCAACTAACTTTGCCAAGGATTGTTTTCTGCCACGTACCTTGGCAAAAGTTGTATATTTACCCTCTTGATCAACGGTAATTATAGGTTTAATATCTAATAATTCAGCAATAGTACCCGCAACCTTTCCTATTCGTCCACCTTTTTTAAGGTATTCTAAGGTTGGCACCACAAAAAATAAGTGAATTCTTTTCATTATATTAGGTATTTCAGCTACAATTTCATTAAAATTCTTCCCTTGGTCTCTTAATTTCCCACATTCAATTAAAATTGCACCTTCACCTATAGAAATGGATTTGGAGTCACAAATATATGTTTTAATCTCCGGATGATTTTCACTTACAACTCTAATTCCATTGAATATACCAGATAATCCTGTTGATAATGTAACTGCTATTATATGAGTATATCCTTCGCTTATCAATTTTAAAAACATATCCTCAATATCCTGCATGGATGGCATGGAAGAGGTTGGAATTTCATTCACCATATTATCATATACTTCTGTAGGTGTTATATTAACTCTATCCAGATACTCTCGATCTTTGTATATTATTCTAAAAGATAAAATATTAATATTGTATTTAGCAATTATATCACTTGATAAATCACCAGTTGTATCGCCGATAAAAGCAATTTTATCCAAGGTAATTCCCCCTTAATTATCATATATTTTTATTATATCACTATTGATATAATTATCAATAGTGATATATCAATAGTGATATATAAAATTTTGAATTTACTTTGGATAAGGTAGCTTAAATAATTTAGCCATTTATAATTACTCCGCCATTTATATGAAGTACTTGGCCCGTCATATAAGATGCATCTGCTGAGGCTAAAAATACATATGCAGGCGCAACCTCTACTGGTTGCCCAGGTCTTTTGAAAGGTACATCTGAACCAAATTCAGAAACTTTTATTTCATCAAAAGACGCTGGTATAAGCGGCGTCCATATAGGACCTGGCGCAACTCCATTCACTCTTATTTTCCTAGCTACTAAGGAAAGCGCTAGTGACCTTGTAAAGGATACTATTGCACCTTTAGTTGATGAATAGTCCAGTAAGGTTTCACTTCCAGCATAGGCCGTGATAGAGGCAGTATTAATAATTGAACTTCCTTCCTTTAAATGTCTTAATGCAGCCTTAGTAATATAAAACATGGAAAAAATATTAGTTTTAAAAGTTTTCTCAAGTTGTTCTTTAGTAATATCCTCTATACTATTTTGTGGGTACTGTACTGCTGAATTATTTACTACTATATCTAATTTTTTGAACTTATCTATGGTTTTTTGTATTGCACTTATACAGAAGGCTTCCTCTGAAATATCCCCAGGTATTAAAATGCATTGCCCTCCATTTGTTTCTATAATAACTTTTGTCTCCTCTGCATCTTCTACTTCATCTAAAAAGACTATAGCTACACTTGCCCCTTCCTTTGCATAAGCTATTGCGACTGCTCTCCCTATTCCACTGTCTCCGCCAGTTATAATGGCTACCTTTCCCTGTAACTTCTTAACTGAAACATAATCTTGGCATTCATATATTGGTTTTGGATTCATAAGGTTATTCATACCTGGTTGTTTATCTTGTTTTTGTGGTGAAATTTTCGTAGGAAAATCTGATCCTGGATATTTATTTATCATTGTTATCTCCTTTAAAACATATTTACCATTAGTATTTATATTTTAAATTTAAATATTCAAGAAAGTTAATATTTCATACTTTTATTAATCTAAAAAGTATCAACTATATTCATCTCCATATAAAAAAAAGACCTCTTTACCTAAGTAAAAAAGTCTCTTTTATTAAAATTCTGCAGAACCAGTAGTTCTCGGATAAGAAATTACATCTCTAATATTTGTCATTCCTGTAATGTACATTAAAATTCTTTCAAACCCTAATCCGAAACCAGCATGTTTTGTTCCACCATATTTTCTAAGTTCCATGTACCACCAGTAATCTTCCTCATTTAATTTTAATTCCTTCATTCTTGCTGAAAGAACCTCGTATCGCTCTTCTCTTTGACTTCCACCAATAATTTCACCAATTCCAGGCACTAATAAGTCCATTGCTGCAACAGTTTTATTATCATCATTAACTCTCATATAAAAAGCCTTAATATCCTTTGGATAATCTGTTACAAATACTGGCTTTGCAAATACTTTTTCAGTTATATATCTTTCATGCTCAGTTTGTAAATCTACTCCCCATTCTACTGGATATTCAAATTGTTCTCCTGAGTTTTTAAGTATTTCTATTGCTTCAGTGTATGTAACTCTTCCAAAATCTGAGGATACTACATTGTTTAGTCTTGAAAATAGTTCTTTATCTACAAAGTTATTAAAAAACTCCATTTCTTCTGGAGCATTTTCCATTACATAATTTATTATGTACTTAACCATTTCTTCTGCAATTTCCATATCGTCTGCAAGCTCAGCAAAAGCTATTTCAGGCTCAATCATCCAAAATTCTGCGGCATGCCTAGTTGTATTTGAATTTTCTGCTCTAAAGGTTGGTCCAAAGGTGTAGATATTTCTAAAAGCTAGAGCATAGGTTTCTCCTGCTAACTGCCCACTAACTGTTAAGCTAGCTTCCTTGCCGAAAAAATCCTTAGAATAATCTATAGATCCGTCTTCCTTTAAAGGAGGATTTTTCATATCTAAAGTTGTAACCCTAAACATTTCTCCTGCACCTTCAGCATCACTACCAGTAATTATTGGAGTCTGAACATATACAAACCCTTTTTCTTGATAAAACTTATGAATAGCGAAGGCCGCTAAGGAACGAACTCTAAATACTGCAGAAAATGTATTACTTCTTGGTCTTAAATGAGCAATACTCCTTAAAAACTCTAAGGAATGTCTTTTCTTTTGAAGAGGATATTCTGGTGTTGAAAGTCCTTCAATTATTATTGAGGTTGCTTTAATTTCGAAGGGTTGTTTTGCATTTGGAGTAACCTCTAAAATTCCTTCTACAGTTATTGATGCACTTACTGAAAGTTTAGAAACTTCCTTAAAGTTATCTAAATTCTGTTCAAATACAACTTGAATACTTTTAAAAAAGCTACCATCATTTAATTCAATAAAACCAAAAGCATTTGAAGCTCTTAAAGTTCTAATCCACCCTGATATTTTTACTGTCTTTCCTGCAAAAGTTTCAGTTTCTCTAAAAAGTTTTTTTACTAATGTTGTTTCCATTCTTTTCCTCCTAAATATTTAAGTTAACTACTGTTAACTATTTATTGTAACAATTCTTTAATATCATTATAAATTAACAAATTTGATATTCCACCAAAATATCTTACTATCCCATCAATTACTACTATAGGTGCCTCAAATCCACGATCTATAATCTCTTGTATTTCTTCATTACCGCCTATTTTCTTATTATCTAATTCAATGAAATAGAGTTTCACCTTATTTTTAATATCACTAGCGTCAATAAAACTCTCTAATTCTAAAAACATATTGCCTTGACTCTTTTTCTCCTTGCTACCACATTTGCCTTCACCACAACCGCTTGACTTATCACTATTACACCCAGTACAACCAGCTTCATTTAAGTGTCCACAACCACCATTTTCACCTGGTTTGCTTTCTTTGTTTCCATATATCAAAACTTTAATTTTATCTTCCATATTTTTCTACCTTTCCTTTTCCATGATAAATATAGTATAAATCTCTTAGTACAAGAATTACAATATAAAAATTTTATTTCGCGTTATTTGTTCCTCATATCAGAATTATAGTTGATTACCTAATAACTTTATGGCAATATATAGATATTAACTAAAGATAGCGAGGACAACGTAATGAAACATCTATTTATAATTAACCCAATGGCAGGTAAGGGAAATTCCCTTAAGCTGATTCCGAAAATAGAGGAAATCTTTTGTGATCTAAAGCAAGAATATAAAATCGAAATAACCCAGAGACCTGGTCATGCTATTGAATTAGTAAGAGCTTATGTCCAACAAGAAGATTATAGAGTATACGCAGTTGGAGGCGACGGCACTTTAAATGAGGTATTAAATGGCATGGTTGGCAGTAACTCCAGTTTAGGGGTCATTCCAGCAGGTTCAGGTAATGATTATATTAAATCAATTACAAAACATCCCGCCTTGGATATTTTACAAAGGACCATAATTGGTAAAGAAAGACTCATAGATATAGGGCGGATTAATGATAGATATTTTTTAAATGTTGCGTCTTCTGGAATCGATGCAAAAATTGCCTTTAACGCTCAAAGGCTAAAAAAACTCCCTATTATTAATGGCTTCACTGCATATTTACTTTCTATAATATATACTATCTTTAAATATAAAAGTCAATTTGTAATTACAGAAATTGATGATTATAAATTTAAAGAAATCACATTACTAGTGGCCTTTGGCAAGGGTTCAAGTTATGGTGGAGGTATGAAGGTATTACCTAATACTATAATTGATGATGGATATTTAGATGTTTGTTATGTAAAAGGTATGAATAAATTTAAAATTTTAACACTCTTCCCAACGCTAATTAAGGGTACCCACGGAGCTTTTACAGAGTATGTTTCATTTTTCAAGTGTAAAAGAGCCAAAGTGAGTTCTGAGGTGGAAATGCCCATTAATATTGACGGTGAGATTATAATGAGTAAAGAAGTTAATTTCTCTATACTTCCTAAGAAAATCAAATTTATCGTTCCCTAAGGCATCTCAATTACAGATATACCCTAAAGCTTACATAAATCATAAAAATCTATTATCTAGGGTATATCCTATTAATTAATTCCTAGAATCCATTTAACAGCTAAAATGGCCTTATCATTTCTATTTGTACTTGCTGGAATACATAGAACTTTGTCTTTTGTGTTTACTCCAAAATCCATAAGTAGCTTGTTATCTTGAATGTTAATACCGTAAACACCGTTGTCAGGTGCTCCTGTTATTTTTTCAGCTTTTATAGAGGCTAACTCCATACCTTTGATTTCATCAATTCTTAAAAACGCATTCTGCTTTTGATAAACATCAAAATCTTTTTTATTTAAAATTAATAAGTCTATCACACTTGCATTTAATTCAACCATAAACTTCTGCATATATTGTGGCGAAGCTACTCCTTGTCCACCAGTTAAGTTATCTATCGGCATAATATCTATCTGGACACTTTGATTTTTACTTGGATTTTTAATCACTATTGGTATAAGGTCTTTCTCAAACTTCTCAATTTTTTCACTTCCCAAACTACTTCCAATTATAGTTAAGTTAAATTCATAGTTAATTTTTGTTATTTGACCATGAATAAAACTAATTAAACCAATAAAAACAATTGTAGTTATTATTATATGTATTTTATAGTAATCCCAGATATATTCAACTTTTTTCCTTTTGGTCATTTCTCTTAAACTTGTCATTTGCTCCACCCCTTTAAAATTTTCAAACATTTATTAAGTATACCACATATTTAAGAAATAATGAACGAGCACAAAAAAAACTCACTCCTTATAGGAGTGAGTGAGTGCGGACTATTCAGTTCTTTTTAGTGTAATAGATTTCAAGTTTAAGAAACTCTAAAATTGAAATTTTACTCTCCTAGATATGCACTTCGTATAGCATCATTAGATAATAATTCTTTTGAGTCACCCTCTAAAACTATTTTTCCTGTCTCTAGAACATATGCTCTATTTGCAATTGAAAGTGCCATATGAGCGTTTTGTTCTACAAGCAAAACTGTAGTTCCCGACTTATTGATTTCCTTGATTATAGAAAAAATATCTTTTACTACTAAAGGAGCAAGTCCCATAGATGGTTCATCTAATAATATTATTCTAGGCCTTACCATAAGAGCTCTTCCCATAGCTAGCATTTGCTGTTCTCCACCACTTAGTGTTCCAGCCATCTGTTTTATTCTTTCTTTAAGTCTAGGAAATTTATCAAAAATCATGTCATAATCCTTTGAGATGTTGCTTTTATCATTTCTGATGTAAGCCCCTAATTCAAGGTTCTCCATTACTGTCATATTAGCAAAAATCCTTCGCCCCTCAGGCACATGGGATATCCCAAGTTTTGCCAATTTATACGAAGGAGTATTATGGATTGGTTTATCCTCAAAAAGCACTTCTCCTGACTTTATAGGTATAAGTCCTGAGATAGCTCTTAATATTGAAGTTTTTCCTGCTCCATTAGCACCTATAAGTGTAACTATTTCTCCTTCTTTTACAGCTAGACTGATATCATGCAATGCATGTATCGCGCCATAGTTCACATTAAGTCCAACTATCTTAAGCATCAGCAACCTCCTCTCCAAGGTATGCTTCAATTACCTTAGGGTTATTTTTTATTTCATCTGGTGTTCCTTCAGCAATTACCTTACCGTAATCTACTACTATTATTCTTTCACAAACACCCATAACTAACTTCATGTCATGTTCAATTAATAGTATAGCTATTTTAAATTCATCTCTTAGCCAATCTATCAATTCCATTAATTCATGAGTTTCTTGAGGATTCATACCAGCTGCAGGTTCATCTAGTAGTAGTAATTTAGGTTCTGCTGCTAATGCCCTTGCTATCTCAAGCCTTCTTTGCTCTCCATAAGGTAAATTAGATGCAAGTTCATCTCTTTTCCCATCTAATTTGAACACTTTAAGAATTTCAAGTGCTTTTTTTTCAATCTCAGCTTCCTCCTTATAAAAATTAGGAAGTCTAAAAATCGCATGAAATAAATTATACTTTACATTGTAATTAAAAGAAATTTTAACATTATCAATAACAGATAAATTTTTAAATAACCTTATATTTTGGAAGGTTCTTGCTATTCTTTTTTTTGTTATATCATAAGGCTTTATACCATGGATAAATTCTCCACCGAACTCAATAGTTCCACTTGTTGGAGAATAAACTCCTGTTAACATATTAAAAATAGTAGTTTTCCCAGCACCATTAGGACCTATTAATCCAACCAGATCATGATCACCAAGATTAAGTGAAAAATTTGAAACAGCTGTAAGACCACCAAATTTAATTGTGAGATTATTTGCCTTTAGCAATGACATCTTTACCACTTCCTTTTGTGAATTTATTAAACATTTTTAGGGATAATTCTTGTGAGCCTAGTAGTCCTTGTGGTCTAAATCTCATAATGATGATAAGTGCAATTGGATAAATAATCATTCTTAAATCATTAAAGGACCTAAGCGCTTCTGGTAAATAAGTTAATACTCCTGTAGAAAGAAGACTTCCTGATATACTTCCCATACCACCAAGAACTACGTAGGTAACTATATCAACGGATTTTAAAAATCCAAACTGTGAAGGAGTAATAAAGAATGAATAATGTGCAAAAAGCCCTCCAGCTATGCCTGCAAAAAATGAGCCTAAAACAAAAGCCATTATCTTATATTTCGTAGTATTTATTCCCATAGCCTCTGCAGCTATTTCGTCTTCTCTTACAGACATCATTGCTCTACCTTGCGAAGATCTTACAACATTATATATTATTATAACGGAAAATATCATTATAAAGAACACCCAAGTAAAGGTTGTTTTAGGTGGAATTCCTGTAAGGCCTTGACCTCCTCCAAGTTCATCAATATTGGTTATTACAACTCTTATTATTTCTCCAAAACCTAAGGTAGTTATTGCAAGGTAATCACCCTTTAACCTAAGAGTTGGTAGTCCTATTAAGAATCCAATGAATCCTGCAAGTATACCTCCTATTAATAAAGCTATAGGAAACGGTGTATCTAGCTTTATAGTAACTATTGAAGCGGCATATGCACCTACTGCCATAAACCCAGCATGACCTAAAGTTAATTGCCCTGTAAATCCAATAACTAAATTTAAGCTTACGGCTAAAATTATATTAATACAAACCAATATGAGAATTCCAGAATAATATTGACTTAAAATTCCGTTATTAATTAATACTGTTAAGACTCCGAACAATACTGTTACAACTACAAGAAAAATTATAGTATTTTTAAGTTCTTTCTTCATTGCTTATCCACCTACACTTTCTCGCTGGTTTTTTTACCAAGCAAACCCGAAGGTTTAACAATTAAAATAATAATTAAAATTGAAAATGCTATTGCATCAGAGTAACTAGACGAAATATAAACCTTACTAAAGGTTTCCGCTAAACCCATTAATATTCCACCAGCCAAAGCACCAGGTATTATACCTATACCACCTAATACTGCGGCCACAAAGGCCTTAAGCCCAGGCATTATTCCCATATAAGGATCTATACTTGAATATAAAATTCCAACTAATACACCCGCTGCACCAGCCAAAGCAGAACCAATAGCAAAGGTAATAGAAATAATATTATTTACATTTATACCCATAAGTGCTGCTGCATCTTTATCAAAAGAAGCTGCCCTCATAGCCTTGCCTGTTTTAGTCTTAAATACAATATATTGTAATATTACTACCAGTACTATTGATATTAAAATAATTATAATTTGACGATTATCAATACTCAAAGTTCCAAATTTAATTATATGTTGTGGAAGAAGATTATCAGGATATGACTGGGGGTCAGAACCCATCATCTTTCTAACTACATTTTCAAGTAATACTGACATACCAATTGCAGTTATAAGTAAAGATATTTTCGGTGACTTTCTTAGAGGTTTGTATGCTACTTTTTCTATAATCATACCAGCTATAGCTGCTCCACCCATTGCTATTAATAGTGTAGGTATAAAAGGTAATCCGAAATTAGTTGCAGCAAAAAAACCAAAATATGCTCCAACCATATATATATCTCCGTGAGCAAAATTTATAAGTCCAATAATTCCATATACCATTGTGTATCCAATGGCAATTAGCGCATAAACGAAACCAAGTGATAAACCATTAATTACCTGTTGCAAGAATTCCATTTTTTCTCCTCCAATTCTTCCCCTTCTAAATAATTGTAGAGGCATACCTATTATGTAATTAAACAAATGAGGTATGCCTAAAAAATATTATTTAAGGATTAACCTTTTTAACGAAATTAAATTTACCTCCATCAACCTTTAAAATTACTGCAGCTTTAACTGCATCTCTATTTTCATTAAATGAAACCTTACCTGAAACAACTGTAGCATTTGTTTTCTTTAAAGAATCTACTATACTTTTACCATCAGTTTTTCCTGCATCTTTAATTGCCTGCACTAAGATTTTAGCTGCATCATAATTTAAAACCGCCATTGCATCTGGAGATATATTATACTTTGCTTTATAGTCCTTAATAAATTTAACTACTTCTGCAGATGTATCATCAGAGGAATAGTGATCAGATAAAAAAGAATTATTTACTGCATCTCCACCAACTTTAAATAAATCAGATGAATCCCAACCGTCTCCACCAAGTAACGGAATATTTATATCTAAAGATCTTGCTTGTTTAGCTATATTCCCTACTGTAGTATAGTAATCTGGAAGTAGCATTACATCTGGTTTTTTAGCTCCAATTTTTGTAAGCTGAGCTTTAAAATCTTTATCGTCTTTTGCATAAGTTTCTTTAGCAACTATGGTTCCTCCAGCCGCTTTAAAACTCTTTTCAAAGAAGTCCGCAAGTCCTTGAGAATAAGCATCCCCTTTATTATAAAGAATAGCTGCAGTCTTTGCTTTCAAATCTTCTAAGGCGAATTTAGCAATAACTGATCCTTGGAAGGGATCTATGAAACATGTTCTGAATACATAGTCTCCTCCTTTAATTGTTACATTTGGGTCTGTTCCAGTACCTGTTACCATTGGTATTTTATTTTGAGTTGCTATTGGTGCTAATGCATTACAAGACCCACTAGTCAAAGGTCCTACTATAGCAACAACCTTATCTTCACTAATAAGTTTTTTACCAACTAATGCAGCATTTTCTGGTTTTGCTTCATCGTCTTGGAATATAAATTTAATTTTCTTTCCATTAATTCCACCAGCACTATTAATCTCGTCTAAATATAAATTTATACCGTTTTGTCCTGATTTTCCATAGGACGATGCAGAACCAGTAAGTGGTAATACTACTCCAATCTTAATCTCCCCAGTTTCACTTTTAGCTGTACTTGAACCGCTTGACGCACAACCTGCAAATAAACCTACTGTCATAGCTACAGACATTAATAATGCAATTTTCTTTTTGAACATTTAATAGCCCCCCTTAAATTTTATTGATTTACAATCTTTCATAAAATAAACGAATAATATTTTATGAATTAAACATTAATCAACAATTCATAATTTTTATTAATAATATCATAAAAATCCAACCATTTCAATACTATTTGAATAATCTTTTTAAGAAAAAGAAATTAATTCAAAAGAATCCTGCATTTTTTTGACAATCTAAGGGTTTTTAAACCAAATAAAAAAAAATACAGGTTTCTTATAAAAAACAGCTGCAATTAATGCAGCTCTTTTTTATAAAGATTTGATTGCTTCTAAAAGTTTAATAGCAGCCTTTTTAGGACCTTGTTTTTCTTTACCTTTTAAACCTAGGTTAGTTCTTAGCTGTCCTACTTTCACCCCAGTACTAAAAAACTTTCTAAAATATCGTTCAAGCAATATATCTGTTTCCTTTGATTTTTGAGCTGGCCCAAAGGGATTTGCAAAGTAAGATTTTACAAGTCCTGTTTCTGTCGTAGTTCCTTTAGCCATTCTTGCCCCATCTCTGAACACTTTAATTGAATCCTCTACACTTCCAGTGAAAATTTCTAATTCTTCACCTTCATCATAATTATTAGCATATAAAAACAAGTCTATTGGGTAACCCTTAGTAATATCCTTATAAGATGCTACCGGAATTACAAGTCTTGCATTTATTTTATCCGGATTCATAAATATACTTCTATCAATTTCTCTAAAAGCATAACCACTATCTAAGTCATCTAATCTAACAAAGGCTCCAATTTCAGTTCCAAAACCCTTTGGTTTTTCATCGTCATTTAACTTAACAACACCCATGTCATCAAAGACTATAGTCATGTCACTTATATAATTTTCACTTAGTTCTCTAAAGGCTTCTAAACTCTCAGATTTACCTGCTCCACTATCGCCCATTATAATAACATTAGCAGTTTTACCATTTTTCATTATAATGTTTACCATAGCACCATGTATTGGTAAATAACCTCTTTTTATCATAATTAAATTATGAAGAGTTAAAGTCATCTTCTTCATGTAACCAAAGTAATCTATGTCTTCATGGTAATTAACATACCCTAGCATTATATCGTTATCTACATCATCATAAAACACTGTTTTGATTGTATTAACATCATCACGTGCACCGTATACATAAACAATATCAGGTTTCTTTCCAGTATATTCTTCTTCTCTTGCCATTTCAAAAAGATTACAAAGCGTTACTCCATGTGCCATAAAATCTCTGTGGAAATAAAGAAACGCTAGAAGTTCACCAACTTTAGCTGGATAACAAAAGTAATGTTCCTCATCTAGGGTACAGTTATCTAATGGATTTGAAAATACTTCTTCAAACATACCATCTCTAGTATTTTTCTTTGGGTAAATGATAAATGGTGGATCTAAGAGTATGGTTTGAATAAATGGAATTCTTTCTAAACATTCATAAGTACTTGTTAAAGGCCAAGGTACATTGTTTACAATAAAGCCTGCATTACCACCTGCAGGTAATTGTCTATATACCTTAGGTTGAAATCCAAGAACATTTTCCTCAATTTTTCTGTAAGTAGTTAAAATAAGTTTTGCAAAATGATTGTTAGCATCTATAAAACTAACATTTTGCAAACCATCTCCTACTGAATTATTATGAACTATTGTGTATCTTTCTAACTTTCTCCAAAAACTATAAAAGTCCTCTACAAAACTAATAAACCTATCTTTATCTGACAGAAGCTTTTCATACTTTAATTCCATTTGAGCTATATCTTCTACCTTCAAAACTATAAGAAGCTTGCAAACTCTAATAATTTCACTAACGACTTCTTCGCTATCATCACTGTCTAAGCTTTTATCTATATATTTATATATATTAGATTCTCTCTTTTGTATTTTTTGATAGTATGCAACTAACACTTTCCTAAATCCATTGCTATCAAATAATTTTTCTGATGAATCACAAAACTTAGCTGTAAAATTCACCATTGCATTTCCCTTACTAAGCGAAAACTCCTTTTGCATAATAACCCCTCCTTAAAATGAATACTAAAATTCTTAATCCTTCATTTTTCATTGTTTTTTATCATTATATCACATTAATATGAATAATTGAAAGTTTTTTTATTCTTTTTTCATAGTTTTTAATTAATATTTTTTCTATAAATAAAAAGTTAGGTGAAAACCTAACTCTCTAATCCTTGACTTGTTATTTTATCTCAGCTACTTTAGTAAAATACTTTTGTTTAACAAATCCTATTACAGCTGGTAAAACTGAAATAAACAGAATTCCGTATATAACTAAAGAAAAGTTTTCCTTTACAATTTTAAAATTTCCGAATTCATATCCTAAAAATAAGAAAAGTGAAACCCAAGTTATACCACCAACTATATTATAAGTAAGAAACTTTTTATAGTTCATTTGGCTAACCCCAGCAATAAAGGGTGCAAAAGTTCTAATTATAGGCATAAATCTAGTTAATATAATTGTTATAGCCCCATGTTTTTCATAAAATTTTTGAGTTTTAACTAAGTATTCCTTTTTTAAGAACCATATCTTTTCCATATCAAAGACTTTTGGTCCAACAAATCTACCTATCTGGTAATTAACTATGTTACCAATAATAGCGGCAATACATAACCCAAAATAGAGAACAAAAATGTTTAAATCCCCCTTAGCAGCAAAAGCTCCAGCTGCAAAGATTAATGAGTCTCCAGGCAAAAATGGAATAATAACCAATCCAGTTTCGCAAAATATTACTGCGAAAAGTATAACATTGGTCCAAATACCAAAGTCCTGTATAATATTACTCAAATGAATATCTAAGTGCATAAATAAATCAATAAATTGTTTAATTAAAGTCATAAAACGTACTTCTCCTTAATATATAGTAATCATTAGTATTATATATCTTCATCCAAAAATATACAATAGAATTAGTTAAAAAGAATTTTTTCAACCATATTTTTTATTTCATGTTTATCACATACCCCGTTATGAACAATAGGAGCAGTTTCAATGTCTTTTATTTGAGCTGGTACTGAACTATCTAATAGTTTACCCATCTCCTTAAGTAATTTAAAATCATCTGATTCATTATATTTTGAATCAATAGCTCTCATAACAGAAGCGGTGAACTTATAAGGACTAGCTGTGGAAATTATAATATTTTTTCTACTATTAAACTTATTTTCTGTATATACAGAGTATGCTACTGCGGTATGAGTATCCATCAAATATTTATGGTTCTTAAATACTTGACTTATAGAGTTTTTAGTTTTCTCTTCATCAGTATATCCTCCAATAAAATCTAAAAGTCCCTTATGCATATCTCCCTCTAATTTATAATTACCCTTGGCTTTTAAATCCTCCATTAGTTCATTAACCTTTGAGGTATCTCCATGAGATAATTCAAATAGAAGTCTCTCTAAATTACTAGAAATAAGAATATCCATAGAAGGTGAAATAGTAGTAACAAAGTCTCTATTTTTATCATATCTCCCCGAGGTTAAGAAATCGAATAGTACCTTATTAGTATTTGACGCGCATATTAACTTATCAATAGGCAAACCCATGTTTTTAGCATAATATGCAGCCAAAATGTTTCCAAAGTTTCCGGTAGGGACGGTTACGTTTATCTTATCTCCCCAAGTGATTTCTCCCTTTCTAAATAACTCTGCATAAGCATGAAAATAGTATACTATCTGTGGAACCAATCTTCCTATGTTTATAGAATTTGCAGAAGAAAACATGTAATTACTCTTCTGAAGTTTATCTTCAAGGTCCTTATCCGCAAATACTTCTTTAACCCCAGTTTGCGCATCATCAAAATTCCCATTAATGCCTACAACGTAAGTGTTATTTCCCTTATGTGTTCTCATCTGCATTTTTTGAATTTCACTAACACCTTCCTCAGGGAAGAAAACTATTATTTTAACTCCAGGGACCTCAGAAAAACCTTCTAAGGCAGCCTTTCCCGTATCTCCAGAGGTTGCAGTTAAAATGACTATTTCAGACTTTATATTTTCTTTTTTTGCAGCAGTTTTCATTAAATAAGGAAGAATTGATAAGGCCATATCCTTAAAAGCTAAGGTTGGTCCATGGAAAAGTTCAAGAAAATAGGTATCATCCACCTTTTTTAAGGGGGCAATTTCTGTAGTGTCAAACTTATCACCATAAGCTTTATCAATACATTCCTTTAATTCCTCTTCAGTAAAGTCAGTAAAAAATTTACTCATTACAAAATAAGCCATTTCTTTGTAAGATAAATTCTTAATTAAATGAAGTTCCTCCTTAATATCAGGAATTCTATCTGGTACAAAGAGACCTCCATCTTTAGCTAAACCTTGAATAATTGCTTGTGAGGCTGTGAAATTTCCTTTTAATCCTCTTGTGCTTTTATATGATATATTTCCCATAATTATTTCACTTCCTATCTAATTTCTATATCAAGAATGAATTTATCCATTAGCGTATACCCTTTTGCTATATAATTCTTTGTTTTTGCAGCATTTTTTTCATTGAAAATAGTTGAATTATCCAATACTTTTGTGCTGTCATAAATAACATAAGGCACTGGATCTAAGGTATGGGTTCTTAAGCTAATTGGTGTTGGATGATCTGGTAATACCATGAGCCTAAAATCTTGACCTTTAAGTTCCTTAAGTAACGTCCCAACAATATATTTATCTATTGATTCAATGGCTAAAACTTTATTATCAAGCTCAGCCCGATGACCACACTCATCCGGTGCTTCAACATGAACATAAACAAAGTCTTGACCACTAGCTAATTCTTTAAGGGCAGCCTTAGCCTTACCAATATAGTTTGTGTGAACATTTCCCGTTGCACCTTCCACCTCTACTATATTCATTCCTGTACATACTCCAATGCCTTTTATTAAATCTACAGCTGATATAATAGATCCCTTAGCATTATACTTTTCTACGAAGCTTTTTAAGGCAGGTTTATGCCCTTCGCCCCAAAGCCAGATTGAATTTGCTGGTCTTAACCCTCTTTCTTTTCTCTTTACATTAATAGGATGATTCTTTAAAAACTCATAACTTTTCTTCATCATTTCTAAAAGGATTGCACTATCTTCACCTGTTGGAAGATAGGAACCTATTTTTCTTTCTAAGATATCATGAGGTGGTATAAGCTTATACTCCTTAGGTGCGTTATGCCATACTAAGATATGTCTATAACTTATTCCTGGGTGAAATTCCATAGCAGTGGTCTTAAAATGCTCATTAACAGCTATAATTAGTTCAGTAGCCTCAGCTGTGGTTATTTCGTCAGCGCTATGATCAGTTATAGTCTTATCCTCATAGATTTCATCTTCTGAAAGGGTTACAAAATTACATCTAAAAGTAATATCTGTAAGTTCTAAGGGTATCCCAATGCTGGCGGTCTCAAAAGGAGACCTTCCACTATAATATTTTTCTGGATCATAGCCTAGCACTGAAAGATTTGCAGTGTCACTTCCCGGTAATAAGGTATCTGGAACTGTTTTTACCAGCCCCATAGTTCCTTTTTTAGCAAGAAAATCAAAATTAGGAGTGTTGGCAAATTCTAAAGGTGTCTTGTTTCCAAGGTTTTCAATTGGATAGTCTGCCATTCCGTCTGCTAAAACAACTATATACTTCATTTCGCCACCCCCTAAAAATTTTCTAATCTAATTATATTATCAATTTTACTAATTCCTTCTAATTTCTTAATTTCCTCTAAGGCCTTATGCAAATCTCCTTCTGGCGTTGCATGGGTAATAAATACCAATGGCACATAACTTCCTCGTTCTCCCTTTTGACGAACTGAAGCAATGCTTACATTATGCTTACCGAATTCAGTAGTTATCTCTCCAAGACAACCAGGTCTATCATTTACCCACAATCTTATATAATATTCACAGATAGTTTCATCCATACTGCTAGTAGTTTTGCATGGATTTATTTCTTTTGTTTCTATCGTACTTGATAAGTCTACATTATTCCTAAGAATTGATATTATATCTCCTACCACTGCACTTCCTGTTGGTAGTTCTCCTGCACCTCTACCAATAAACATTAAGTCTCCGATAGCATTTCCTCTTATAAATATTGCATTATAGGAATCATTTACATTTGCTAAAGGATGTTTATTAGGTATCATAGCAGGGTGAACTCTCATCTGAAGCACATCATCTTTTTCAGTAGCAATGCCAATAAGTTTTATAGTATACCCAAACTCCTTAGCAAATTCAATATCTTCACTTTTTAAATTGCTTATGCCTTCTCTATAAATTGAATCAACATCAATTTTAGTTCCGAAGGCTAAAGAAGAAAGTATAGCTAGCTTATAAACAGCATCAAAACCTTCCACATCAGAGGTTGGATCAGCCTCAGCGTAACCTTTTTCTTGCGCTTCCTTTAAAGCATCCTCAAAGCTCATTCCGTCTAAAGACATTTTAGTAAGAATATAATTAGTGGTTCCATTTAATATACCAACAATTGATTCAATTCTATTAGCAGTTAAACTTTCATTAATGCCATGGATAACTGGTATTCCACCACCTACGCTAGCTTCATAATACAGCATTATTCCTTCTTCTTCAGCAACCTGCATAAGTTCTCCACCTTGTGTGGCAAGAAGTAATTTATTAGCTGTAACCACATGTTTCTTATTACGCATAGCACTTAGCATATACTCCATGGCTGGTTCGTTACCACCCATAAGTTCAACAACTATCTCAATAGTAGGATCATTTACTATTTCATTAATATCCGTAGTCAAAATTCCTTCTGGTATGTCTAAGGGCCTCTTTTTACTTATATCTCTTACAAGAATTTTTGAAACTTCAATGTCATAACCGGATCTTTTTCTAATTTCCCTTTGGTTAGTGCTCAATATCTTCCATACTCCACTACCAACATTTCCTACTCCTAATAATGCTATTTTAACTTTTTTCAAAATATTGCCCCCCCTTTTCTATAATTTCCCCAATATATTTAATAAAAATTATTATTATATTGATTTTTTTCTATTGTGTAAGAGCCCTTTGATTACACTTAATTCTTAAAACTATGGATAGGTGCGGGAATTCTTCCACCTCTATTAATAAAGTCTACGCTTGAAAAGTTACTTACCTTCATAACAGGTGCTCTTCCAAGCAAGCCACCAAACTCTACAGTATCTCCTACTTTTTTACCTGGTGCAGGTATAAGTCTTGCCGCAGTGGTTTTATTGTTAATCACCCCAATTGCACACTCATCAGCAATAATTGCTGAAATTGTTTCTGCAGGTGTGTCGCCTGGAATGGCGATCATATCTAGTCCCACTGAACAAACACAGGTCATAGCCTCAAGTTTCTCAATATTTAATGCTCCCTTTTCTACAGCTTCAATCATTCCTTCATCTTCGCTTACAGGTATAAATGCCCCACTTAAACCTCCAACGGAACCAGAAGCCATTACTCCACCTTTTTTAACAGCATCATTTAATAGTGCTAAAGCAGCAGTAGTTCCATGAGTTCCACATACCTCTAATCCCATTTCCTCTAGGATTCTAGCCACACTATCACCTACAGCAGGGGTTGGTGCTAAGGATAAATCTACAATACCAAAAGGTACATTTAAGCGTTTCGCCGCTTCCATCCCAACTAATTGACCCATTCTTGTTATTTTAAAAGCAGTTTTCTTTATTTCTTCAGCTACCACTCCAAAATCAGCACCTCTTACTTTTTCAAGGGCTGCTTTTACAGTACCCGGTCCACTTATCCCTACATTTAAAGTACACTCAGGTTCTCCAACTCCATGAAAAGCTCCTGCCATAAAAGGATTATCCTCAGCTGCATTTGCAAAAACAACAATCTTTGCACAACCAATGCCATCCCTATCAGCAGTCAATCTTGCAGCTTCTTTAATTATTTGACCCATTTCCTTAACTCCGTCCATATTGATTCCAACTTTTGAATTTGCCACATTTACGGAGGAGCACACTCTTTCAGTAACCCTCATGGCTTCTGGTATAGAAGCTATTAATCTATGATCACCAGTTGTATATCCTTTATGAATCAAGGCAGAAAATCCACCAATAAAATTAATACCTAATTCCCTAGCAACTTTATCTAGCATAATAGCATACTCTACGTAGTTTTCGTCTTGAGAAGCTCCTGCAATCAAAGAAATTGGGGTAACAGAAATTCTTTTATTAATTATAGCAACGCCATATTCTATTTCTAAATCTTCTCCAACCTTTACTAATTTTCCAGCTACCCTCATGATTTTCTCATAAATTCTCTGCCTAGATCTTTTACCATCAAAATCACAGCAATCAAGTAAAGATATTCCCATAGTAATTGTTCTAATATCTAACTTTTCGTCATCTAACATTTTTACTGTTTCCATTATTTGATTAATATTCATGTTTTACCCCCTATACAAGATGCATTGAATTAAATATATCCTCATGTTGCATTCTTATTGAAACCCCAAGAGTTTTACCCTTTTCGGTTAATACCTGGTTTAATTCCTTTAAAGAAAGATTAATATCAGATAAATCCACTAACATAACCATAGTAAAAAATTCATGCATAATAGTTTGATTAATATCTAATATATTTGCATTTTTTTCAAATAACAGGTTGCTTACATTTGCAATTATACCTACTTTATCTTTCCCAATTACAGTTAATACAGCCTTCATTTTTATCCCCCCAATATTTTTTTATTACAAAAAAAGCCGAATAGATAATATTCGACCCTTGAAATCAATATTATCCCCTGTCCTTTTACCTGAGAGTTTCACTAGTTTTCACTAACTTTCTCCTTCGGTGCTCTATA
>JACMJL010000238.1 GCA_014380625.1 Clostridiaceae bacterium | reverse complement strand
ATCCTCTTTTTCATTTTTATCAGCTGTTGTAGGTGCCTTTTCAAGATTCGCTGCATAAGTACATGCAGAGCAAAATACAACTTCATCCTCTCCAATTTCTGATTTAACCATAAATTCTGCTGAGCCTGAGCCCCCCATAGCGCCTGAATCTGCTTCTACTGGCTTACAATCAACAAAACACCTTTGGAATATTTTCGTATAGGCCTCATACATTTTGTTATAAGAAATATCGAGACCTTCACTATTTCTATCAAAACTATAAGCGTCCTTCATAATAAATTCTCTGGATCTTATAACTCCATATCTTGGTCTTCTTTCATCCCTATATTTTGTTTGTATTTGATATAGATTTAATGGAAGTTGCTTATAGGATTTTATTTCATTCCGTGCTATATCTGTAATTACCTCTTCATGTGTAGGTCCTAGGCAAAATTCTCTTTCATTTCTATCCTTAAGCTTAAACATTTCAGCACCCATTAACTGCCACCGCCCAGACTCTTTCCACAATTCTGATGGAAGGAGAGCAGATGCTAAAAATTCCTGTGCTCCAACTCTATCCATTTCCTCTCTTATTATATTCTCTACCTTCTTTAGGACCCTAAGTCCCAAAGGCATATAATTATATACCCCTGAGGCTAGTTTTCTCATTAAGCCCGCTCTAAGCATAAGCTGATGGCTTGAAATTTCAGCCTCTTCTGGGACTTCCTTCATAGTGTTTATAACCATATTTGACATTTTCATTTGACATCACTCCTTTTTTACTCTATCAGGACAACTATTATACCCATGTTATTAATTCAACAAAAAAATAACTCACCCTGTATTAGGGCGAGTTATATCGCGGTACCACCTAAATTTATTCTTAATTTAAACCACCTTAGGCATATAAAAGAATATGTCTAATGCTATTAGGTTAATAAAAACTCCAAAGTAGGTTCGAAATAGTTGAAAGTATTTCAGCCGAGAACTTTCTCTCTATAATTAATTTCTACTATTCTTTATCATAGTTTTATCAATATAAATTTTAAATTTAATTATAATATAGTTATTTAAAGCTGTCAATCTAAGTTCTTTTCTTCAATTATTCTATTTGCAAATATTAAATCATCAGGGGTTGTTATTTTAATATTTTCATAACTTCCATCATAAAGATATACATTTTGGCCAAAATTCTCAATTACAGCAGTATCATCAGTATATTTAATCCCTTGTTCAAAAGCCTTTTTATGTGCTTGAAATATTAATTCATACTTGAAACACTGAGGGGTTTGAACGCTAAAGAGTTCATCTCTATTAAGTGTTCCACAAGAAAATCCATTCTCACCCTTTAACTTTATTGTGTCCTTAGGTCTAACTCCACAGGCTGCTGCACCAAATTTAATTGCATTTTCAATCCCACTTTTAATAATTTCCTTAGTAACAAACGGCCTTGCCCCATCATGAATGAGCACGATATCGAAACCGCTCAAAGATTTCAACGCATTGAACACAGAATCTTGTCTTTCTTTCCCACCAGGGATTATAGCTGAAACTTTAGAAATTTTATATTTACAAATAATTTCTTCTTTGATAAAAGCAATTTCTTCCTCTTTTGCCGTGATAATTATGTTATCCACAAAAGAATTTTTATCAAATGCATTTAGAGTATAATATAATAGGGGTTTATTTTTAACTTCAATAAACTGTTTATTAAAATTAATTCCCATCCTCGAACCACTTCCTGCTGCGGCTATAACAGCACATACCTTACTCATAAAAAACTCCTTCTACTCTGCCTGTTCCATTTGATCCTTTTGTCTCGCAAAAATCATTCTTCCTGCTGCAGTCTGAAGAACCGAGGTTACTACTACGTCCATTATTTCTCCTATTCGCCTTCTTGCTCCCTCAACAACAATCATTGTGCCATCATCTAAGTATGCAATTCCTTGACCCGATTCTTTTCCATCTTTTATAATTTGAATTGTCATTTCTTCACCAGGTAAAACTACAGGCTTCACGGCATTTGCCAACTCATTAATATTTAAAACAGGTACTCCTTGAAACTTAGCTACTTTATTTAAATTATAGTCATTTGTGATAACCTTTCCATTAAGAACTTGTGCTAATTTTAATAATTTACTATCAACTTCAGCAATTTCAGGAAAGTCTTTTTCAGTTATTTGAACTTCAATATTTAATTCATTTTGAATTTTATTAAGTATATCTAGTCCTCTTCTACCCCTATTCCTTTTCAAAGCATCTGAAGAGTCTGCAATGTGTCGTAATTCCTCAAGCACAAAATTAGGTATAACTAATGCACCTTCGATAAAGCCTGTCTGACATATGTCAAATATCCTTCCATCGATTATAACAGAGGTATCTAAAACCTTAGGGTCTCCTCTTGAAATGTTTTTGTTCTTTTTATCTCTTCCATTCATTCTCTTTAAATTTGAAAACATATTAAGTAATTCTTCTTTTTTCTTAATAGCAATATCAGCCCCAAAAAATGCCATAAAAATTGAAATTAATAAGGCAACTCCAGTCCCTACAATGTTTATACGTGCAACTATATTAACAAAAAACGATGAGATAATCAACCCCACAATGGCACCTGCAACACCAAATATCATCTCGTTAGCCGAAAGAGCTTGAATACTTTTCTCTAAACGATCCATAACCTTAAAAATTCCTGAATTAATCCAAGGGGATATTAAAAGCATTATAAGTCCAAAAAGTATCATGGATACGACTACGAATACAATTTTTAAAACTGTATCCTCTCTAAAATAGTTTAAAAATGTTATGTCTGAGTTATTAATTAAAGCCGATCCTATTAAGTAACCTATCCCAATTCCTATAAAAGTAAATAGTCCTCTTAAAATTTTTTTTATCACTACGTACACCTCCTCTTATAATTATTGCCAATTTTTTTAATTTATATGCTATTATTACATTTAATAATATCTTACCATTGAGTTTAAAGCAATAATTGTTAATCTATATTCTGAAAATAATTAAATTTTCAATCTATTATAGGCTTCATTTATACTAATTTCATATAAAAGCATTATCTCACTAGCTAGAAGGTGTTTTACTTTTTCAAGTATTTTCTCTTCTCCAGCTGGTAACTCTTCTTCTTCTTGTAAAAAATATAAGTCTCTTAAAACTTCACACATATCAATTGTTCTTCCTGATAATATTTTATTATTATTTTTTCTGTATCTTTTATTCCAGTTCATCTCCAACTTATCTGTAGTTTGCCCCAATATCTTTA
Source organism: Clostridiaceae bacterium (assembly GCA_014380625.1). Lineage (GTDB taxonomy): Bacteria > Bacillota > Clostridia > Clostridiales > Clostridiaceae > JACMJL01. Next base: position 24 of record JACMJL010000238.1, on the reverse strand, counting down.
AAGCTTCTTCAACATCTATTTTAT
>JACMJL010000237.1 GCA_014380625.1 Clostridiaceae bacterium | reverse complement strand
TTGCTCGAAGTCTTCTGTTTGCTTATTAATGGTATCTATTATTTCTTTAGATAGTTCTCTTTGCGCAAAGGTATATACTACTTGATCTTCTTTACTAATATGTCTAGTCAAGAGATTGGCATACCCTATAGCATTGGCTATTATATCCAGTTTGATTTCTTGATTTCCTGATTTTACTTGTTCCAATGCATCATTTAATTCACTTATAAAAAGTCTTCCAAGGTCATGTTCTACTAGCATTCCGTGCCTAACCAGTTGCTTACCAGCGCTTCCAAGATTAGTTTCCATTTCTTTAAAAAGAAATTTCTCTTCTTTCCCATGATGGTGGGCATCTGCATAACTTCGGATGAAGTCTATCATTTTTTCAAAATCTTCGTAGCAAATGTCATCACCTAATAATATTTTATGGCAAGCTTTTCTTACAACCATTAACATTCTAAGGATATTTGTATGCTCATGAACCATTAATTCAATACTATTCATTGATATCAACCCTTTCTATCATACTAGTAACTTCATTGGTTTTTATAAACTTTACAGGTAGGCTACTTAAGAAACCTTTTATAAATGCTTCCCTCAATATATAATAATTATTGATATCCCCACCAACTTCATCCCAATAATCTTTGTGAACACAGGTATTTCTCTTCCATATAACTCTAGCTTCATTTTCCTCTAATACGCTGTTTGCATGATCACAAGGCATTCCATCTAATAGACTATCACTAATTGCTTTATAGATTTCTGAAGCATTGTTTGTAGATTGAGATAGTGATTGCTCTTTGCCCTTATTTTGAAATAGTTCTTCTATGTTTTTAAGCAGTTCGGGATTACTTTTTAAAAGTAGCGTAACGCCATAAGCTAGTTTATATTCTGCTTGTGATACACAAGTCTGTAACCAACCATGAATATTTCCTTTGTCGATAGCCTCCTCTAAAGGTCTTGTCTCCGATACTCCGTATCTAGCATCTAATTCGTTTTTCAAATCTATTTCTATAGCATTAATTTCTTGACTTAATGTAATAATGTCCTCAACTAACGATTGCTGTATCTTAATTTTGTTATATAACCAATAATGGATAGGTCCTAAAAATGCACTCATAACTTACCTCCTGAATTTTTAAATTTAGTTTTCTTTACTGATATAAGCTTTGTTATTAATTGTTTCTTATAACGATTAGATTCATCCGTCACCTGTAGAGGTGGGGCTGGGGCCCATCTATTGCATCGTTATATTTACATTTTAAGTCTTTATTCTTTTTTTGTGTGTAGCCAGAGCTACATATTGAAAAAAGTAAATGATTTCAGATGAATGTAGCTATGGCTACACCATCCTATATGGAACTGTGTTATATTATTTTTAAAACAATAACTCAAAGGGAGGCTTTTTTATGAAACAAATAGATAAAGATATGATTATTGGTGATGTTTTAAAAGTTGATAAAGGACTTGTTCCAATCTTAATGCAAGCTGGTATGCACTGTCTTGGTTGTCCATCTTCTCAGATGGAATCGCTTGAAGATGCATGCATGGTTCATGGAATGGACGTGGATGAATTAGTTGGCAAGCTAAATGGTTATTTGCAGGCTAATGCTTGATCTAGACAACGAGAATAATCAAAGGTTATCAAGGCTGTATAAGCTTGATAGCCTTTTTCTTTCATATAGGGATATTCCATTCCACCTTTTAAAGTAATTGTTAAATGAATATTTACTTGTAAAAAGGTAAAAAAATATATATAATAAATAAAAATAACATATATCGAAAAAACAGTGATTATAAAAACTATGATTTATAAATTTCTTCAGAGAGCCGATGGCTGGTGAGAATCGGTGAAAGGTTAAATCTATCCACTTTTGGAGCTGTCGGTGATGAATCGAAAGGTTAGTATCCTTTATCATAC
>JACMJL010000236.1 GCA_014380625.1 Clostridiaceae bacterium | reverse complement strand
ATGAAGTATTAATGGAGGACTTGAATGCTATTTCTTTATATATTAGTTAAAATAATTTTATATATATTGTTAGTACTGTTAATTGTACTTTTAGCAGTCTTAATAATTCCATTTAAATACATTTCTAGTGGAGAAAAGCAAGAAAGTACATTTCTTGAGGGTTCAGTTGCATGGTTGTTTGGTGGTCTTAAAATGAAATTTATTTACAACTCTGATAGTGGACATAGCATGACAATAAATTTCATGGGATTTAAAAAGAATTTGAATAATAAAAAGGAAAAAGAGCAAAGCAAGGCAAAAAGTGAGAATAATAGTTATAAAAAAGAACATGAGAAACCTGTTTATAGCTATTTTACATCTGAAGTTATTAAAAAAGGAATACAAGCTTTTCTCAAAGTACTTAATCATTGCAAACCCAGTAAATTTAATTTAGAAGCCAAAGCTGGTTTCGATGACCCAATGTATACCGGTTTATTATATGGAATACAGGGTGCAGGGTTTGCAATTTTAAATAAATATCATATTAATTTAAAGCCCTCATTTGAGGAGGAAGACCTGAAAGGAAGCTTTATTATTGGTGGTAGTATACAGATATTCTATCTATTACTAGTTGCGATAGAATTTGTGATTACCAGACCTTTCAGAAGTATATTACTTAAAAATATAAAAATAAAAATTAAAAGGAGACTAAAAAAATGGCGGATTTCAATTTTAACGAAAACATGAGTGTAATTTTTGACAAGTTGGAGAATTTCTTAAAGACAAAAACGGTGGTTGGTGAACCAATAAAGATTGGAGAGACTACACTGGTACCTTTCATAAATCTTTCCTTTGGACTAGGAACAGGAGGAGGAACTGGTACTGATGATAAAGGCATGGGTGGTGCTGGTGGTGGTGGTGGCACAGGGGCGAGAATATCTCCGACAGCAGTTTTGGTTATCCAAGGAGATAAGGTTGAGCTTCTTCCTATAAAGAAAGCTGGAGGACTTGATAAACTCCTTGATTTAGTTCCCGGTATCATTGAAAAAATAAACGAGGCAAAAGAAGAAAAAGTTGAGAAAAAAATAGAAGATAAAACAGAATAGTATTAAGCCTGTTTTAGGTTGATTATCTAAAGAAGTAACAGGTTGAGGTGCGAAGTATAAAAGAAGTAGAGGTTGTGATAGACCTCTACTTCTTTTATTATGTCGTTTATATAATTTATATAATTTCCAAAATTCTATTTCAATATTACTATTGACTGATATAATAAAATAAAATATAATAAATGTAATTCATTACTCTACCACTCTAACTTAATAAAGTGAGTAATGATACAAATGTAGGTTTGATATTACATATAAGTAAAGTTAAGTATATTTAAAATAAATCAGCGAGGTACTCTTATGTCAAAGTGGAAAATATATACTCCGGATGGAGTACAAGATATCTTATTTGAAGAATGTTATGCGAAGAGGGAAATGGAAAATAAGATTCGCAATACATTTAGGTCCTATGGCTATTATGAAATAGAAACACCTACCATAGAATTTTTTGATGTGTTTTCATCTGAAATAGAGCACTTCCCACAGGAATCTATGATTAAGTACTTTGACCAGAAGGGAAGAATATTGGTTTTAAGACCAGACATAACAGTTCCTGTTGCCAGAATTACAGCTACAAAAAATCGTGATGTTCAGCTGCCTATTAAATATT
>JACMJL010000235.1 GCA_014380625.1 Clostridiaceae bacterium | reverse complement strand
AGAAATGTTCTCAGAAGGAATAAAAAAGGGAGAAGACTATAAGAACCTAACTAAAGTCATTACTATAAACATAGTAGATTTTGAATACATTAAAATTCCTGAGAAATTCCATACAACCTTTCACTTGTGGGAGGATGAATTCAAAGACTACATGCTAACAGACGTTCTAGAAGTTCACTTCATAGAGATGGAGAAATTCAGAAAGTTAAAAGATAAGAACCTAAAGGAAGATAAGCTTCAAAGATGGCTTTCCTTCTTTAGAGAAGATATAAGTAAAGAAGAGTTAAAGGAGTTGATGGACATGGATGTTGATATTAAAAAAGCAGAAGAAAAAATTGAATATCTAAGTAGTGATCCACAAACATTGGCACTTTATAAAGCTAGAGAGAACTCACTTCATGAGAGGGCTAATATGATTAGTTCTGCTAAGGATGAGGGTGTAATTGAAGGGATAAATATTGGAATAGAAAAAGGAGCAACTGAGAAAGCAATAAAGATAGCACAAAACTTATTGAAAATGGGACTGAATAATGAGCAAATAGCTACTGCTGCTGAATTACCAATAGAAAAAGTGCTAGAAATAAAAAAGAATATGTTTCATTAAAAGTCCAATAAGGTTAAAACCCAGTAACGATTCAAGTTACTGGGTTTTTAATGATTTTAAATAAAAATAGTCACCATTTATTATTTATTATTTCTTGCTTTTAACATTTGAAAAACCTGAGGCATATCCAGGGAATTTACTTATATCAACCATAGATTAAAAATCTATTATCTCTGGTCAATAATTTCAATATCATTATCCTTACACCAGTCCATAGCAATTTTCCTCAGGGCTTCATCCTTATAATCATACCACTTCTTCTCTACATTAAGCCTACTTGCTGTGTCTTTAAATTTTCTGAAGGCTCCTTTTCCATTTAAGGCATTTAGTAATTGATTTGATATTCTATCATTATCTAAGGAATCACAAAATTCAACCATAATGTCGTACTCATTAATATCAAATCTTGAAGGCAAAGAAATATAATTCTCCCAATTTTCTTCAATATCAATAGCAGCTTCTATTATCTCTCTCTGCCATTCTGGATAATGGTCAATATTATCTATATTATCACTATCAGCTATTCGAGCTTCGTCTTCGCCAATATAAATGATCTCACTTGTTATTTTATTGTAATAATAGTTTCCTTCTCCTTCAGCAAGTTCCAATGCTTCCAAAACAGCATCCAATTTTACTTTATTCATTTATCTCACTACCTTTCTCTTAGGACCCACCGTAATAATCTCAGTAGCTATAATTTCAATTGAATCCGCCATCTTATCCACAGTTGTTTCATTATCTTTTGATTATATCCACAAAGTATCCACCTTAACCACAGTATTATATCTTTATTAATTCTCTGATTTTCAAGTTTCAAGTTCAATGGCCTTGCTTATACCATTATAAATTGCCTCAGCTATTTCTAGTATATTTCAAGATAATAAAAACCCATAGAAGCATTTTAATTATAGTTTCTATAGGTTTTATTGAGATTCAGATTAAGGTTCTGCCCTTATCTTGGGTGGTAGGCTATCATCTTGGGTGGTCGTCTTGGGTGGTAAGTTATTATCTTGGGTGGTTACCTTGGGTGGTAATCCATAGTCAAGATTAAAAAGTATAACAAGCTAATTCTATGGATTTATTTATTTACTATACACGACCTTTAATTCACCACAACACTCACAAATATCGTTAATTTATTTTAGACTAATAATGCTAACTGCAAGTTACCAGCAAGTTAAATTCCCAATAACAACCTGTTGATCTATCAATGTTTAGCCCACTTTTTTTATTGGATGTAATTGAATCATGGTCATATTAGCAAGTTACCTGCAAGTTAAAATTTAAAGCATCCTTCAACATTAAAAGCCCTAAGATTCTTATTTTATCCTAATCTTCTGCCCAATATCAATAACACTAGCGACCTTAATTCCGTTCAAAGCCACAATATAGTTTAATGAAACATTATATCTTCTTGATATCGCCCACAAAGTATCCCCCTTCACAACAGTATAATATACAGCTGATGTATCAGACTTAGGAACTTCAACATTAAAAGCCTTACACACTCCCATAAAAATAGCCTCAGCCATTTTATCAGTATCATAGTTTCCCATATCCTTAGGACTATCACAAAACGCACACTCAATTAATATTGCTGGCATTTTAGTTCTATTGATCACAAATAACCTACTACCATCCTTTACCCCACGATTCTTAAAACCAAGTTTAACTATCTCAGGAAGAATAATATTAGCTACCACTT